>CAZBBV010000101.1:4513-6594 GCA_964490025.1 uncultured Cryomorphaceae bacterium
TTAGCCTCTTCGGGAATGGGAATGGTAATCAGCTTGTTCTTGAAAAACCCGTCTTGCACCGAAGTGAGTTTAACAGCATTCTGAATCCCTATCTCGAGCGCTTGCTTAAGTCCGGTGGCCACTTCCTGGTTGGTAAGCGGCGGCTGGGGCATGGTGGGCAATTGGTTCAGTACGTCGCATGCGGTCAATGCGCCAAAAACCAGCAGAACTAAAAATTTTTTCATGTTGTGAATCTTTTTTCAATGCCAAAAATATCGGCCTCAACTATAAGCGCCTAACTTTAGGCCATATTTCCCAAAAATGATGAAGGACAAGCGCAACGCCTGGATAAACGGCGAGCAGAAAGAAACAGAACATTATTTCAACATCACTAACCCGGCAAGCGGAGAACTTATTGCACAGGTGAGCAACTGCGGCACAAAAGAAGTGGAAGCGGCCATAGCGTCGGCCCATTCGGCTTTTCATTCCTGGAAAAAAGAATCGGCTTCTAAAAGAGCCGCTTTATTGGAAAAATGGTACACGCTCATCATGTCGAACAAAGAAGAGTTGGCTACAATTATTGCCACCGAAATGGGCAAACCCATGAAAGAGGCCATAGGCGAAGTGGTGTATGGCGCGGCATTCGTTAAGTGGTTTGCCGAAGAGGCGCGTAGGGTGTTTGGCGACGTGCTTCCGCAAGTGGGCGGCGAAAACCAACGCCTGATGACGTGGAAACAACCCATTGGCGTAGTGGTGGCCATCACGCCCTGGAATTTTCCAGTGGCTATGGTCACCCGCAAAGTAGCGCCCGCGCTTGCCGCCGGCTGCACTGTGGTGCTAAAACCTGCGGAAGACACGCCGCTTTCAGCGCTTCGCTTGGCCGAGCTTGCCCACGAAGCCGGAATTCCAGCGGGAGTGCTCAATGTGGTGCCCACCCTACACCCTGCTGAAATCAGCGACTTGCTTACGCAACACCCAATGGTGCGCAAAATTTCCTTCACCGGATCCACGCCCATTGGCAAATTGCTCATGAAACAAGCCTCTGCCGGAGTAAAGAAAATATCGCTCGAGCTGGGTGGCAACGCCCCCTTCATTGTTTTCGACGACGCCAATCTGGACAGGGCTGTTCAGGGAGCCATTGCTTCCAAATACCGCAATGGCGGACAAACCTGCATCTGTTCCAACCGCATCATGGTGCAAAGAGGCATTTATGATGCTTTTGTAGAGAAATTCTCCGCCGAAATCAGCAAAATGACCGTAGGCCCTTCCTTGGAAGGCAGTTTCGATATTGGCCCGATAATCAATGCCGCTGGAATAGAAAAAGTGGAAGAACTAGTAGCCGAGGCAATCGAAAATGGGGCGAAAGTAACCGTGGGCGGCGCAAGACACGAACGCGGTGGGAACTTCTACCAACCCACAGTGCTGACGGGCGTTACCTCAAAAATGCGCTGCGTGCAGGAAGAAATTTTCGGTCCCGTTGCGCCTGTTCTTTCATTCGAGCATGAGGAAGAGGCTGTTTTCATGGCCAACGATACGCCGTTTGGTTTAGCCGCCTATTTCTACAGCTCCAACCTAAGCCGCATTTACCGCGTGGCCGAGCAACTGGAATACGGCATGGTGGGCATCAATGATACCGCCATTTCGCATCCGGCAGCGCCCTTTGGCGGTGTAAAAGAGTCGGGTATTGGCCGCGAAGGCTCGCGCTACGGTTTGGACGAATTCTTAGAGAAAAAATACATCTGCCTTGGAATTGACTAGTTCCATCATTTCCGCGCTTGAAGAACTGAAGGGGTCCCTTTCAGGCGAACTTTCATTGGACCATGGTCTGCGCTTGGCCTATGCCACGGATGCGAGCATTTACCGTGAGTTGCCACTGGGCGTGGTTTTCCCGAAGCATCATGATGATCTGGTAAGAATTGTGCGCTGCGCAAGCGAGCACAACATTCCACTTATCCCGCGTGCGGCAGGCACCTCTCTGGCCGGGCAATGCGTGGGTAGCGGCCTGGTGATCGACACCGGGCGCTTTATGAACGCCATCTTGGAAATAAACCCGGAAGAAAAATGGGTGCGCGTGCAACCCGGCGTGGTGCGCGACGAGCTCA
>CAZBBV010000102.1:0-6515 GCA_964490025.1 uncultured Cryomorphaceae bacterium
ATAACTACTGAGGACCGAGCAGAAATGAACGGTCAACTCTTGGCCATGCAATTTTTAGGCTTGATAGATGCGGAAATGGAAAACCAAAACATGTCCAAGAAGGAACTGGCCACCAAGGTTGGCACTTCAGCATCATTTATCACACAGCTTTTCATGGCCGATAGAAAGCCAAGTTGGACAATGTTGGCTAAAATGGCTGACACTTTGGGGGTTGAATTTAGTGTCCATACTAATAGATCTCTAGAAGAATATCTCCAAGTTGAATTGTTGGAATATCACAGAAAGCAAATGCTCACAGCAGATTATTTTGCAGCAAAAGGAATGAATAATAAATACGACAAAGTCTTGGCGATTGAGAACCAAGAAGAAAATAACTACGCCATAGCAGGATGAAAGCAAAGTTATCGCCCTTAAAACTACACGACTTTAAATTGCTTCAGGCAAACATGCAATTCATTGCTCCCAATAAAGCAGAAGTCAATCCAGAAAAGCTGTTCGAAAAGTACAGTGTAGATATTGATTTTAGCCACCATGAAGAAAACGAAGAAGAAATTCGTGTATTCGTAAAAATTGAAATCAACCAAGGCAAAAAGCCAAAAGTAGGCTACCAACTTTCTGCAGAAGGTTTCGGTTTATTCGGAATGCCTGCGGATGGGAGTTTAAGTGATGCCGCAAGAGGTAACCTCAAGTACTTTTCTACATTAAACATGGTTATTAATAACCTTAGAAATGTGCTCTACCAACTGAGCAATTTGGCACCCTTTGGCCCTTACATTTTGCCCCCAATAGACATTGTTGACTTAATGAGGCAAAAGCAAGAGCGAATCAAATAACTCTCTGATGTCAAAGAAGATAGAGTCTAAATAATACCAACTCCAAATCGTAGCTCAAATCGAAAAAGAGCAGGCATTAGTCAATGCCAACAAGCAGCTTATTGCCATTTTTGAGCAGAAGATAAAGGATAGGATTGCAAAGGTTTGGGGTACTTCGACAAGCTCAGCACAGGCTGAAAAAACAGAAGAAGAAACTATAAGTATGGCTGCTGAGCTAAAAACTGAATACGCAACAGAAGAGAAAACCGACACCGAAAGCCATACATCCGAAAGCTTTCAGGACCAAGCCGCACATGCCAACGCTATATCCCATGCTTGTCGGCAGGGTGACTCTTTCTTACCTGCCGACCAAAACGACTGGCAAACAACCCCCATTCACCCTGCGCATTAATTCCTACTTTTGAGGCCCTCTTGAAAAAGCATTGACTGTATGAAGATTTCTTATCGCTGGCTGAAGCGTTTTTTACCCGAAATAGATGCCCCGGAAGTGGTGGCCGAAATGCTCACCAACCTCGGCCTAGAGGTGGAGGGCACGGAGCGTGTGGATGCCGTGGAAGGCGGCCTGGAAGGTTTGGTGGTGGGCCATGTGCTCAGTGTGGCGCGCGTGCCGGACAGCGATAAGCTCTCCCTCACCATGGTGGATGTAGGCACAGGCGAGCCCCTGCAAATAGTGTGTGGCGCACCCAATGTAGCGGCAGGACAAAAGGTGCCTGTGGCCACCGTTGGCGCAAAGCTCTACCCCACGTCAGGCGAGCCATTTGTAATCAAAAAAGGAAAGATACGCGGCACAGAATCGCATGGCATGATATGCGCCGAAGACGAAATAGGCCTGGGCACCAGCCACGACGGCATCATGGTGCTGGACGAAACGGCCAAAATAGGTCAGCCGCTGGCCGCCTACCTGCAACTGGAAAGCGACTATGTGATGGAAGTGGGCCTGACGCCCAACCGCGCCGACGCCATGAGCCACATGGGCGTGGCCCGCGATCTGCGTGCGGCCTATGCCCTTCAAGGAAAAGAAATGGCGCTCGTGCTTCCGGAAGTGGACAGCTTTGCGGTGCAAAACGAATCGCGCGTGATCCCGGTAGAAATCCGCAACCCGGAGCTTTGTCCACGCTACAGCTCGCTAACGGTGAGCGGCGTACAGGTGGGCCCTTCGCCCGAATGGCTGCGCAATCAGCTCAAAGCCCTTGGCCTGAAAAGCATCAACAACATAGTGGACATCACCAACTGGATACAGCACGGCATTGGTCAGCCCTTGCACGCCTTTGATGCCGACCAAATAAGCGGCGGAAAAGTGGTGGTGAAAACGCTGGAAGATGCCACGCCCTTCACCGCGCTGGATGGCAGCGAAAAGAAAATGAACGCCGCCGACCTGATGATTTGCAACACCGCGGAGGGCATGTGTATTGCCGGGGTGTTTGGCGGAATAAAATCGGGGGTGAGCGACAAGACGAAAAACGTGTTTATCGAGAGTGCCTACTTCCATCCCGTGGGCATTCGGAAAACGGCCCGTCGCCACGGACTTTTCACGGATGCTTCGTTTCGCTACGAGCGCGGCACCGATCCGAACATCACCCTCTACGCCCTGAAACTGGCCGCGGTGATGATGCGCGACATTGCCGGAGGAAGCATCAGCAGTTCCATCAGCGACCTTTATCCCACGCCCATAGCGCCTTTCGAGGTAAGCCTTCGCTTGACGCGGCTGAATGAAATGATCGGAAAAGAAATTCCGAAAGCGCAGGTGCTCCAAATCCTGAAAAATCTGGACATCCACATGGCACAAGACCGCAACGACACGCTGAGCCTGCAAGTGCCGCCCTACCGCGTGGATGTGACCCGCGAGATAGACGTGATAGAAGAGGTGCTGCGCGTGTATGGCTACAACAATGTGGAGATTCCTGAAAAACTACACACCGCCATTGTGACCAGCCGCCGCCCCGAACCCACGGAACTGGAAAACGAAATAAGCCAGGTGCTGAACGGATTGGGCTTTCATGAAATGATGGCCAACTCCCTCACCGCACAGGGCAACGCCGCCGCTTTTGGCATTGCGGAAGAAAAGGCAGTGCGCATACTGAATCCATTGAGCCAGGAGCTGAGCGAAATGCGCGTGTCTTTGCTGTTCGGCGGGCTGCAATCGGTGGCGCACAACCAAAACCGCAAGCGCCACGACTTGAAGCTCTTTGAGTTTGGCAATACCTATTTCAAAAGCGAAAACGGCTACCACGAGCAACGCGACCTGATGCTGATCAGCACCGGCTACACGGCCGAAGAGCATTGGAGCAAGCAGGCGGTGGCCGGCGACCTCTTTTGGCTAAAAGGCGTGGTGGAAAATGTGCTTTCGCGCCTCAAGCTTGGGCATGCGCAAAGCAAGAGCTCAGAATCGGCAAGCATGCCGGAGGAATTGCAATACACGGTGGGCAAAAAAGTGCTGGCCCGCGTGGGCTATGTGGGCCCCGGCCTGATGAAGCGCTTTGATGTGAAAGGAAAAGTAGCCGCCGCGGTGCTGCATTGGGATGCCATTTTGCAAGCCATGCCGGCGAAGAATCCAACCTTCAAGGCATTGCCGCAGTTCCCTGCGGTTCGCCGCGATTTGGCCTTGCTGGTGGACAAGCAAATGAGCTTCGACGAACTGAAGCGAATTGCCCTGGACACCGAGAGAAAATGGCTGCAAAAAGTGGAGCTCTTCGACGTGTATGAAGGCAAAAACCTACCCGCCGACAAGAAGAGTTATGCCTTGGCTTTTACCCTCTACGACGAGGAACGCACCCTGACCGACGAGAAGGTGGAAATGGCCATGGGCAAACTGCTGAAAGCCTTTACCGACAAGGCCGGAGCTGTATTGCGTTAATAATCAGCCATAAAGCTAGGTTCTTTCATTTCCTTTTCTATCTTTGAAGGGACAAAGGAGGGTTGTTGCTTCAACCTCAGGGTTGTTGGTGACTCAAGAAAGAAGTTTTGTCTTGATGTAAACCCAAAACTTTTTTCTGTCAAAAAGCCACTATTCAGTGGCTTTTTGATTGTATAAGAATCCAAATATTTTTTCGCGGGAAATTATGAACGGCCTGTTTCTTTAAGGCCTGTGAATGCGCTAGCGCATCCTGTTTCTTATCAGGGCAAGCACAATCAAAGTGAGGCAAACGAGCGCAACTATTCGTATCATTTTCTGTTATCTGCTAGTGATGTTCAAAACTGTAAAAAATTATCGACATCTCCGCTAAGTTTTACCTTTACCCGCAAATTTTACCCATGAGGAAATACGCTTTTTTTCTAAGTCTCTCTGCCCTACTCTTATTTGCTTTCAGCTATCCCGCCAAAGAAAGCGCCACGGAAATCATCCAAAAAGCCGAGCAAAAGCTACGGGGCAAAACCAGCAAATCGATTCTGAACATCAAAATTGTGCGTCCGCAATGGACCCGCGAGATAAAAACCAAGACCTGGACCCTGGGCAACGACTACGCCATGATCTTCATTCTGGAGCCCAGCAGGGACAAGGGAACGGTGTTTTTGAAAAGACAAAAAGAAATCTGGAACTGGCAACCGGCCATTGAGCGCACCATCAAGATGCCGCCTAGCATGATGATGCAAAGCTGGATGGGCTCCGACTTCACCAACGACGACCTGGTGCGCGAGTCGAGCATTGAGCGCGACTACACCCACAAACTGGCCGGCGACAGCACTGTGTTGGGCCGCAAATGCCACCGCATCATCCTCACGCCCAAGCCGGATGCGCCGGTGGTGTGGGGGAAAATAGTTAGCTACATCTCCGCCGACGGTGAATACCTGCAACTCTTTGCCGCTTTTTATGACGAAGACGGAGAACTGGTAAACACCCTCGAAGCCAAAGAAGTAGGCAATGTGGGCAGCCGAACGCTCCCTACCAGAGTGCGCATGGTTCCTGCCGACAAGGAGGGCCACTACACAGAGATGACCTACTCGCAAATGGAGTTCGACATAGCCATTGAAGAAAGCTTTTTTACCACGCAGAACATGCGCCGAATAAACTAAGCCGTGATACTGAGCAAACTAGCCTGGCGAAACCTTTGGCGCAACAAGCGGCGCAGCCTCATCACCATTGCCTCGGTGTTCTTTGCGGTGTTTTTTGCCGTGTTGCTGCGCAGCATGCAGTTTGGCACCTACAGCAAGATGATCGAAAATGTGGTGGGCACCTACAGCGGCTTTGTGCAGATACACAAGAAAGGCTACTGGGACGAGCAAATAATTGACAACGCCATGCCCGACAACGCCGAATGGATGGACGAGTTGGGAGGCGTTTCAAAAGTAAAATCGGCCTTGCCGCGATTGGAAGGCTTTGCCCTTGCCGCCACCGAAGAACTTACGAAAGGCGTGTTGGTAGTAGGCATGAAGCCCTCGCTGGAGGTGGAATTTATGAAGCTGGAATCGCGGCTGGTGGGCGGCGAGATGCTGAACGACAGCGATCAGGGAATCATTCTCGGCGAAGGTGTGGCCAAATACTTTAACCTGACGGTGAGCGACACCATGGTGATGCTCAGCCAGGGATACCAAGGCGTGAGCGCCAGAGGGAAATACCCCGTTCGAGGCATTGTAAAGCTCCCCTCGCCGGTGCTCAACAACAGCCTGGTGATGCTGAGCCTTCCCGAAGCGCAATATTTCTACGGCGCAGAAGGGCTGATTACTTCGGTGGTGGTGCATGTGGACGACGACCGCTTTACGAATAGGGTGATCAATGGCATTACAGAAAAAGTGGATACTGCCCAATACGAAGTGATGGGCTGGCAAGACATGTTGCCCGAACTTGTGCAGGCCATTGAGGCCGACAGCTCCGGCGGGGTCATTATGCTGCTCATCTTGTACATGATCATCACCTTCGGCATTTTCGGTACCGTACTCATGATGACCGCCGAGCGCAAACACGAATTCGGCATTTTGCTTTCCATTGGCATGAAGCGCGCGAAGCTGGCCACAGTGTTGGTGATGGAATCCATGTTTATGGCCGCAGTAGGCGTAGTGGCGGGACTGATCGCCGTTTTTCCATTGCTGCTCTATTTCTACCACAACCCCATTCAGTTTAGCGACCAAGCCCAAAAAGCCATGGAAGAATATGGCTTTGAGGCGGTGATGCCCGCTTCACTCGATCCGCAGATAGCCTACACCCATGCCTTGATTATTCTTTGCATTTCCATAACCTTGAGCATTTACCCCATCATTCATGTGATGCGCATGAAACCCGTGGACGCCATGCACGGATAAAAGAAACAGATGAAAACACTACTGAAAATAGCGTGGAGAAATGTGTGGCGAAACAAGCTGCGCAGCCTGGTGGTCATCACCTCCATTGTGCTGGGCATCTGGGCGGGATTGTTCACCATTGGCCTTTCGTATGGCATCAATGAGCAACGAACGCGCAACGTAATCAACAACACCATTTCGCACATCCAGATCCACCATCCGGAATTTATGGTGGACAGAAATCCGGAATACAGCCTCATGCTGGACAGCCAAAAAATTGCTGCGCTGCAAAACCATCCTGAGATAAAGTTCATCAGCCAAAGGAGTTTGTTCAACGGTATGGCCTCCTCCACCGCCGGCGGAAACGGGGTGATGATCACAGGAATTGATCCGGATGCAGAAAGGGATGTGACCAACATGTGGAGCATGGTGAGCGAGGGGGGCTATTTCGAAAGCGGGAAGAAAAAT
>CAZBBV010000103.1:0-6514 GCA_964490025.1 uncultured Cryomorphaceae bacterium
ATGGGCACTTCCGGAATCATTTTGCCAAACATCAAATCCTTGAGCATGATCAATATATCCTGTGTTCGGCCCACCGAAAAAGCAGGAATTATGGGAATACCTTTCCGAGCCAAAGTTTCATTAATGGCCTGCGAAAGTTGGTCGTGTGCGTCTTCGTAAGGAATGTCGCGCATGGCGTGTGTACTTTCTACCAATATTACATCTGCATAGGGCAGCTTCACTGGCGGAAAGAGAAGCGGATCGTGGTGGTGGCCCAAATCGCCTGAAAAGGCAATCGTTTTCTCTTGTTCGTCGCCTTTTATTTTCAGTTCCACAATGGCTGCCCCAAGAATATGGCCCGCGTAGTGAAATCGAACCTTGATGTCGGGGAGAATTTCAAAAAGACTGTTGAAGGGCGCAATGCGTAGCAATGGAAAAACGGCCAATGCATCTTCCTGATCGTAGAGCGGAAGTGGATCTGTGTGTTTGGAGAAGCCTTTTTTCTTCGCGAAGAGCGCGTCTTCTTCTTGCAGCTTGGCCGAATCCATGAGCAAGATTTTGAGCAAATCGGCGGAGGCTTGAGTGCAATAAATTGGGCCGTTGTAGCCATTTTTCACCAGTCTTGGTAGGTATCCGGAGTGGTCCAGATGGGCATGCGAAAGCACAACTGCGTCAATCTCGTGCGTTGCAATAGGCAGTTCTTCCCAGTTTTGTAGTCGCAATTCCTTCAGTCCTTGAAATAGTCCACAATCCAAAAGGACATTTCTAAATCCAACCCTGATGAGATGCTTTGAACCGGTAACTGTGCCGGCCCCACCTAAAAACTCAATAGATACATTCATTGGGCGAAGTTGAGGAAATTAGGCTGTGCAGTTTATGACAATAGTTGCCTTTTGATCAAAAGTTCAATTAGTTATCTTCTTTACGACCAAAAATCAGGTGATCGACTTGTGTGCAAAATGGCCAAAATGTCGATTCTATTCTCAATTTCATTGAAAGTATAATGGATCAAGAATGGAAAGCGTCGTGTAGGTGCTGTGCGAATATCCTTATATCGATTGGTAAAAGCATTTGGGTTCTTTTCAATTTGGGTAAAAGTGCTTCTCAAGGTCATTAAAAATCGTTTTCCCAGTCCCTTCTTTTGCTTGCTATACCATATGACAGCTAGCTCAATGTCTTGCTTAGCTGACCTGGTAATGAGCATGGTAGCTTTCACAATTGATCTTCTAGCTCATCAAGAGTTTCAAATAGATGGAAATAGGTCTCTTTCTCCTCGGAAATTAAGTTTAGGCGTTCATCCAAAATATTTTGCTGCCATTCAGGCAGCTTATTATCTGAACCTGAAATACGCTTTAGTTGGGCCAACACCTTTTCCCATTCTGAAATGGGTAAATAGACTCCTGCTTTCTTTCCTTCACTATCCAGTATATATTGCATAACTTATTTTGTTGATAGTCGAAAGTACGAATTCAAAATTCACTTCCCGATACAAAACTTCGAGAAAATATTATCCAACAAATCGTCTGTGCTAATCTCTCCGGTAATCTCACCCAGATGAAACAATGCCTGACGGATGTCTTGCGCCAGGAAGTCGCCGGTAATGCCATTGCGCAAACCTTCATCCGCACGAACTAGGGCTTCCAAAGCCAGGCTCAAAGCACGCACGTGGCGCATATTGCTCACTATGGTTTCCCGGTTGTGCAATGGATTAAGGTTGATTTCGGCAATCAAGTGCTTTTTTAACTCGTCTATTCCTTTTCCTTGCAGGGCGCTAATGGACAATGTTTTATATCCTTCTATTGTTTCGGGCTTATCGCTTGTTTTATCGCTTTTGTTCCACAGCACGATCACTTTTCTCCCTTCAAAAGCGGTCTTCAATTCGGCCCATTGCCGCTCAAACTCTTCCATAGGCTCCGAGGCATCAAACAGAAACAATACGATAGCCGCTTGCTCCACTTTTTCGTAGGCTTTCCGAATGCCAATACTTTCTATCGCGTCGGTAGTGTGGCGTATTCCCGCCGTGTCAATGAACCGAAACTTTATGCCTTCAATACTAATTTCATCTTCAATCGTGTCTCTGGTGGTCCCCGCTATTTCGCTCACAATGGCACGCTCCTCGGTCAGAAGTTTGTTCAGCAGGGTGCTTTTCCCGGCATTGGGCGCTCCGATTATGGCTACTGGAACCCCTTTTTTGATCACATTCCCCACCTGAAATGAATCCACCAAAGAGCGTATTTTCTTACTGATCTGGGCAATGAGTTCAAGTAAATCAGCTCTATTGGCAAACTCCACATCCTCTTCACCGAACTCGAGTTCAAGCTCAATGAGTGAGGCAAAATGTATCAGTTCCTCGCGCAGCACCTTCAGATCGTTGCTAAAGCCACCACGCATTTGCTGCATGGCCACCTGATGCCCGGCAGCGCTTTCGGAGGCAATCAAATCAGCCACAGCCTCAGCTTGCGACAGATCCATTTTACCGTTCATGAAAGCGCGCAAAGTGTATTCGCCGGGGTCGGCTAGGCGAGCGCCCGACTCAATGAGTGCGTGGATAATTTGTTCTTGAATGTACACCGAGCCGTGGCAGGCAATCTCCACCACATCCTCGCCCGTATAGGAATTTGGACCTTGAAAAACCGTGGCTACCACTTCGTCAATCAAAGCGCCATTGCGTAGAAAGGCACCAAAATAAGCGCGCCGCGCCACATAAGGTCCAGGCTTGCTCAAGTGTTTTTCTAAAATGGAAATACTGCCCCCACCACTCAGGCGAATCAACGCTATGGCGCCCATTCCGGGAGCGGTGCTCAGTGCGCAAATTACATCAGTACGGCTCATGCGGCGAAGGTACGCAGGCAGATACTTTTTTTCGCACAATATTGTCCCTCTCATTTTTGATCATCTCTATTAGGCCTTTGAGACTGAAATCATACATTTACGAAAGTAAAACCCATGCGGAGCGCGCGTAGAACCCTATTGATATGTCAAAAAACCTTGGTGAACTGAGCGGAAGAAAAGGACTGGAGGACAATCTGTTCGAACGACTTGGAAATGAAGCAAGCATAGCCGGAACTCCTGACATGGATGTGATGGCTGAAATCAGTGTGGAATTCCTGATTGGCAAGGCCAATGTGCTGGGAACGGTTTCTTTTTACGATTTTCTGAAAGCTGAAAACAAGGGAAAAAAGGTATATGTATGCAATGGCAGTGCATGCATGCTGGCCGGTACGCAAGAAAAAGTGGTGGACAAACTACGCACCCAATTTTCCGCTGACGAAATTGGGGAGATGTGCTGCTTGGGCCGTTGCCACGAGAATAGCGCCTTTCACATGAATGGACAGAATTTCTCGGGAACGGATATAGAATCCTTTCAAGAGATTGAAAAAACAACTGAAAAATACCATGTAGGTGCCGTGGGTTCGCCCATACTTACAGTGCCTTATCCTGATGTAAATTCTTACTACAAAATATTTGAGCGTTTCATTCAACAGGACAAGGCTAAATCGCTGGATGATTTGCAATTATCAGGACTTCGTGGACGAGGCGGTGCAGGCTTTTCAATGGCCTTTAAGCTGAAGAGTTGTGCGCAAGAACCTGGCGATATAAAGTACATTGTTTGCAATGCCGACGAGGGCGATCCCGGTGCGTTTTCTGATCGATATATCATGGAAGAACGTCCGCATGCTTTGCTCATGGGCATGATGATGGCGGGTTATCTTATTGGCGCCTCTTATGGCGTACTGTACATCCGCGCCGAGTATCCGGAGAGTGTGGTTATCATGAATGAAGCAATTGAAGAACTGTACGCAAAGGGATACTTGGGTGACAACATTCTAGGTAGTGGTTTTCGTTTCAACTTCAAAGTGATAAAAGCCCAAGGTGCCTACATCTGTGGCGAAGAAACCGCCTTGCTCTCATCCATTGAAGGCCAGCGTCCGGAGGTTCGCGTTCGTCCGCCTTACCCCACGCAACAGGGATTGTTTAACAAGCCCACGGTGGTAAACAACGTGGAAACATTGGCCAATTTGCCTTTCATCATGCAAAATGGCGGAGCTGCTTATGCCGCCATTGGCACTACAAAATCTACAGGCACCAAACTCATTTCTCTTGACAGCCACTTCAATCGTCCCGGCATATACGAAGTAGATATGGGCACCCCACTTCGCAAGGTAATTGACGAGCTGGGTGGTGGCTTCAAAGTGCCTGTAAAGGCCATGCACATTGGCGGTCCGCTAGGCGGGCTGGTGCCTGTGAGCAAAATTGACCACCTCACCGTCGACTTCGATTCATTTGCCCGCGAGGGATTCTTGTTGGGCCATGCGTCCATCATTTGCATCCCGGAAGATTTTCCGCTTATAGCTTATATCGAGCATTTGTTTCGTTTTACAGCGCATGAAAGTTGTGGCAAGTGTTTCCCATGCCGATTGGGCAGCACACGCGGTTATGAAATGATAGACAAAGCACGAACTACCGAGTATAGAATGGACCGAAACCTTATGGCCGACTTGCTCGAAACCCTCGAGAAGGGTTCGTTGTGCGCTTTGGGTGGGGGCCTTCCATTACCTGTAAAAAATGCGCTGCAATATTTCGATAAAGAACTAGCACCTTATTTCAAAAACTAAAAACCTATGTCGCAGATAGCCTTTATCAACGACCGTCCATATCAGCTGGAAGCAGGAGAGACCATTCTGAGCTTTGTGCGCCGAAACATCAGTCAGGACCATGTTCCCACCTTGTGCGACGCGCCCAATCTGGAGCCTTTTGGTTCGTGCCGTGTGTGCAGTGTGGAAGTGGCCTTGGCACAAGACGGCCCTACCAAAACCCAGGCTTCCTGCCACACACCTACTATTCCAAATTCGTATATCTACACCGATACGGCGGCCATTAAAAAGCTGAGAAGGAATATCATTGAGCTTGTGCTCACCGACCATCCGCTGGACTGCCTCACCTGCGAAGTGAACAACAATTGCGAGCTGCAAACTGTGGCTGCCCGAGTGGGCATCCGCGACGTGCGCTATCCCGACGGTAAAAATCATTTGGATAGGCCGAAAGACCTGAGCCATCCCTACATGACCTCCGATTTTTCGAAATGCATCAATTGCTACCGCTGTGTGCGGGCCTGCGACGAGGTGCAGGGCGAAATGGTACTGAGCATGGCCGGTCGCGGGTTTGATAGCCACATCATCAAGAGTTTTGAAAACAACTTCTTCGAAAGCGACTGCGTGAGTTGTGGCGCCTGCGCACAGGCTTGTCCTACCAGTGCCATTTCGGATGTTTTTGAAAGCAAAAGTGTGGTGGCCGACGAAAAAATTAGAACGGTATGCACCTATTGCGGCGTGGGTTGCAATTTGGAGGTTGCCGTCGTAAACGGCGAAGTAAAATCCATCCAAGCGCCTTATGATGCGGAAGTAAACCAAGGCCACACCTGTCTGAAAGGACGTTTTGCCTTCTCTTTTTACAACCATCCCGATCGTATTAAGACGCCGCTTATCCGCCGAAATGGCGAACTGGAGCCCGCCACATGGGATGAGGCCTACGACTTTATTGCCGAGAAGCTTACCACCATAAAGAGTAGTTACGGCCCGGATGCGGTAGCGGGAATTTCCTCCGCTCGTTGTACAAACGAGGAAAACTACCTGATGCAAAAGTTCATTCGTGCGGTGATAGGCACCAACAATATCGATTGCTGCGCTCGTGTGTGCCATTCGCCCACAGCCTTGGGTATGCAGCGCGCTTTCGGTACCGGCGCCGCCACCAATTCCATTGACGATATCAAGGACACCGATTGCATTTTGGTGATTGGCGCCAACCCTACAGATGCGCATCCGGTAACAGGTGCCAAGCTGAAGCAATTTGCCATGAAAGGCAAAACGAGCATTGTGATTGATCCGCGCAGAACAGAAATGGCGCGCTACGCCACCTACCACTTGCCACTGCGGCCAGGAACCAACGTGGCCTTGCTCAACATGATGCTTTATTACATCATTACCGAAGGCAGGGAAGACAAGAAGTTTATCGAAGATCGCACAGAGGGCTATGAAGATTTCCGAAAGCAGATCCTTTCCATCAATTTAGATGAAATGGAGAAGGTGACGGGTGTAGACCGACAATTGGTGAAAAAGGCGGCCTTAGCATACGCAGATGCGCCCAATGCCATGTCGTTCCACGGATTGGGTGTTACTGAGCATACACAAGGTTCCTACACGGTGATGCTCATTTCCGATTTGGCCATGATCACCGGAAATATTGGTCGCCGTGGAGTGGGCGTGAATCCGCTACGTGGCCAAAACAATGTGCAAGGGGCGGCAGATATGGGTTGCCAACCGCATCAAGGTGCGGGCTATATGAATGCCTACGATCCGGAGATCAACAAGGTGTATGAAGACTTCTATAAGACCAAAATACCCATGGGTAAGGGGCTGAAAATTCCTGAAATGTTCGACGCATCCATTGGTGGTCAACTCAAAGCGCTTTGGCTAATGGGCGAGGATGTAGTACAAACCGATCCAAACACCAACAAAGTGATTGCAGCCATGGAAAA
>CAZBBV010000104.1:0-6472 GCA_964490025.1 uncultured Cryomorphaceae bacterium
TATCCACCTGTGCGGGGGTTTTGTTCGAAAGGTTGTGGTTGCCATTCGGGCCATTTTCTTCGTCCACTAGTTCGCTAGAGAATCCAAGTCCCGAACCGTCGCTCATAAAGTTTCCTCCCGTGTGCACCAGGTCGTTGGGTACAGTGGTGGTGCTGAAAGTTTGAATGTTTAGGTGATTGGCTACATTGATGGGTAGTAAGTCATCCGCCGGGCGAGGGCGGTTGTAAATCCAATCAACGAGATATAGGCTATCCACTTCGTTTTGATAAATGCTGTTGGCGAAATAATCGCGTATCCAAATGGAATTAAAAGGTGTGTGTAGATAATACACATTGCCCAGCGGCACTTGATTGTTGGTCAAATAGGTCTTTACCTGGTTGCTGTCGGAGCAACTTATAAGCACTTTGGCTTCCAGCCTTCCGTGGCGCACTATTTCTTTCAATATATCCGGAAAACCGGTCCAGGTAATCACGAGCCATTCCACCTCTTCCCATTCCGCCATGTTGCGGGGCGTGAAGGTGGGCGGGGTGCCAATCACATTTTCAGGAATGGGCGGGGGACTGTATGGAATTGCTTTTTCTTCTGGTGTGGCAAATCGCGGAAGGTGGTCTTGTGCATTGGCGAACAAGGCTGTTATCACAAACACGAGTATCAGATATTTTTTCATCTATCGGTATTTAATTGAAAATGCGAGGGCTAAAAGTACAAACGAAAATCGCAAGCGCAAGTTGGATAAAGTTCTGTAGTGGATCAACTTGGTTTTAGTGACTTAATCTGGATTAACGATTCATAACCAAAGTATCTACAATAAATGTATATACATACATTTGTTAGGAATTTAAAAGACTATGGGAAGCTTATCAGAAGACATTAAGCAAGCGACTTTCAGAAATGCGGAGCAAAAGGCCGGCATTAACATTATGTACACAGCCAATTGGTTGCGAAATAGAGTAGCACTTATGTTGAAACCACACGGGCTGTCGCCGGAGCAGTACAATGTTCTTCGCATTCTTCGGGGTCAAAACGGGGTTCCGGCTTCAGTGAAGTTAGTGAATGAGCGAATGCTCGACCCCATGAGCAATGTTTCTCGACTGGTAGACAAGCTTTTTAATTCAGGCTTGGTGGAAAGAAAAATTTGCCCTTCAGACAGACGTCAGGTAGAGCTGCTTTTGACATCCAGTGGAACAAAGACTTTGGAGGAGGCCGACGAATCATTGAAGGAACTTGGAAATATTTTCAAAGGAATAAGTGAGGAGCGCCTGGAACTGTTGAACGAAATACTGGACCAATTGAGGTCCGAAAAATTGTAACCATTAATTATCTATATATCATGAATTCAAAATTTGGAAAGATCATTTACGCTGCGCCTTTGGCCATTTTCGGACTATTTCACTTTATGAACGCCGAAGCAATGGCCGCCATGGTGCCCTCATTTTTACCTGCCGGAATCGTCTTTGTTTATCTTACCGGAGCCGCACTCTTAGCTGCTGCTGTGGCGATTATTCTGAATAAAAAGCAGCGACTTGCAACAATGTTGTTGGGTGTAATGTTGCTAATATTTGCCCTTTCAGTTTGGCTGCCTATGGTGATAGGCGGTGACCAAACGGCCATGTCAAACGTGTTAAAAGACCTTTCGCTTGCAGGCGCAGCCTTCTTCATTTCAGGAAATTCAAATTCGTAAACGTCTATGTCCTTACACCCTATAATAGAAAACAGATACAGTCCGAAGCACTTTATACAGCAATCGCTGTCCGCTGAAGAAATGATTAAAATTTTGGAGGCGGCCGGTAGGGCGGCTTCCTCATTCAATGAGCAGCCATGGGCCTTTGTGTATGCGCTCAGGAGTGATGGGGAAAATTTTAACCGATTGCTTGGGGTAATCAATGAGCACAATCAGTCGTGGGCTTCAGAAGCCGGAGCATTGATTGTTGCCTTTGCGAAAAAATCATTCGACCGAAATGGACGGGCAAACAAACATGCCTGGCACGACGTGGGAATGAGCATAAACACCATGACCTTTCAGGCGAATAGCATGGGCATTTATATGCGGCAAATGGCGGGATTCTTTGCCGAAAAGGCGGAGAGCGATCTCAGTGCGCCGGAAAATTATGAGGCAGTGTGTGCCATAGCCTTGGGATATCCCGACGCGGGAGAAAAAGAATTTAAAATGAACCATCCGGTGATGCGCAGGCCCGTTCAGGAATATGCCTTCGACGGACAATGGAAATTAGACAAAGAAAAATTATGACAACAACAGATAAAAAAATTACCCTTTGGCCAGCCTCCGGACGAGGAAAGGCCAATTACGGATGGCTGCAGGCCAATTACAGTTTTAGTTTCGCCAACTGGTATGATCCGAATAAGATTCACTTTGGGGCACTGCGCGTGCTAAACGACGATATAGTGGCACCCGGAATGGGCTTTGGCCAGCATCCGCACAACGATATGGAGATTGTAACCATACCATTGGAAGGAAAGTTGAAACACCGCGACAGCACCGGCAGCGAAGGCGCCATTGGCGTGGGCGACATTCAAGTTATGTCGGCGGGCACAGGCGTGGAGCACTCCGAAATGAATGGCAGCGCAACAGAGTCTGTGAAAGTGCTTCAAACCTGGATTTTTCCGAGAGAGCGCGGCGTTACGCCTCGATATGATGAAAAGCATTTTCCGGTATTGGAGGAAACCGACCGCTTCCACTTGGTGGTTAGCCCTGATGGAAGAGATGGCAGCCTATGGATTCACCAGGATGCTTTTTACCATTTGGGCAAGTTCACAGATGACACTTCGGTGGAATGGAAGCCTCAAATGGAAGGCAATGGACTCTATATTTTTGTGATTGAAGGCGTAATTGAGGTGGACGGAAACATAGTGAGAATGCGGGATGCGCTGAGTGTAGAAAAATTTAATTCACTTTCCGTGAACATTCAGCGGGGTAGTTATGTCTTACTCATAGAGGTTCCCATGCTATTCTAGCATGGTAGATTTTGGTTAGGTTGTGAAGTCCCGACTTTTAGTCGGGGCTTTGCATTTTAAAAGCATTCAGCCAACCTTCTGCAAATGCCTTGAATGAGGCGCTCGTCGCGCACATTGAAGGCATCATGGCTGTGGCTGTCTATGTCCAGTTGACCGACAAAAACACCGTCTTTCATGATTGGTACCACCAGTTCGCTCTTGGTTTCGGTGCTACAAGCCAAATAGTTTTCTTCGGCCATTACATTTTCAATGTTCATGGTGGTATGGCTCACAGCCACTTGTCCGCAAATTCCTTTTCCATAGGGTATGCGTGTGTGCTCCGTGGCAGCACCGGCAAAGGGGCCGAGGCTAAGCTCTTGCTTTTCGTTATCGCCCAGGTAAAAGCCCACCCAGTTGTAGTGCGGAACCTCTTTGTGCAGCAGCTCAACAACCTCCTTCAACTTCCTCCGCACATCACTGTTTTTGTTGATGATCACAATGCATTTGGCTTGCAACTCTTGGTGTAATTTTTCGTTGAGCATATCGGAATGATTAAAGCGCGAAAGTATTCATTTGTGCTGTAGAGAAGGGCCAAGTTACTTGAGTTTTTCGACAAACCATGAAGCCACATATGCGGCAAAAGTGCCGAACAAACCCACGCCTCCTGTCATAAGCACGGCTGCTATTAATCGCCCGTAGGTAGTGACAGGGTATAGATCGCCGTAGCCTACGGTGGTGATGGTTACATAGGCCCACCATAGGGCGTCTTCGGCAGTGAGGATGTTGCTGTTGGAGGCATTCTCTACTTGTAAGATGAGTATGGAGGAAAACATGAGCAGCATAGTGGCCAGAATCAGCATGGAGCTGATGGTGCCTTCGGCGCGGTTTCTAAAAATGTGGTGAATTAGTTTGTTGGCCGTGCGAAATGCGCGAATGATGCGGATGATCCTGATTACGCGCAAAATTCTTCCTGCACGAAGCCAGTCTACCATAGGAATGCTGCTGATAAGGTCTATCCAGCCCCAACGCATAAAGCGCCACTTGTTTTCCGCCCGCCAGAAGCGGACTAAAAACTCGACGAAAAAAATGATACAAATGCCAAAGTCGAAATAATCGAGTAGGGTAGACACCTCACTGGGTATTTCGAAAAGGGTATCGATAGCCAAGGCGCCCAATACAAAAATGGTGAGCGCCAACACCATTAGATTCAAAAACCCGAGACGCCTTTCCTCTTGCTCAATCGGTTTTTCTTCTTCTTCCATTTTTAAGTGATTCATAAAACCAAATCTCACCAAAAAAGAGAAAGGTTCAACACGCTAGTGCTGAACCTTTCGACAGGAAGGATGATGATAACTATGGGTTGAGTTTGGCGAAAATGAGGCCCGCAACTATGGCGGCGAACACACCATAAATAAACCATGAAATGGCCATGGTTAAAGTAACATTCAACGAGCTAAACGTGATCCACATGGCGGGCAGAGTGGCCACCGCGCCGTATATAAGCCCTACCCAAACGCCTCTATAAAGCCAATTGCCTTCAATACTCGATTTGAACTGATTCCAAAACCACGCAAAGGTGATGCTCATGACAAAAGGGTGAATGAAATAAAGCACCAATCTTTCGCTAGTGCTGATGACGGCCGGCGAGTAATATTCGTCGGTAAGATTTGGGAAAACCATTATCATGACTTGTAGTGCTAGGAAGCTAATGGCTAAGAGCACAAGTCCGGCTATGAAACCTGTGGTGAATACTTTTTTCATGGTAGGGTTGGTTTTTAAATTTCAGCCAAGGTAGCGCCTCATCTCCGGCAGAAATATGATTTATCTCAGTTCCAATACTTTGTATTACTTCCTGTCACGAAAATGAAAATAAGCTTCCGAGTGGTCAAAATACACTTCCATCAAGCCAAAATCGTTCGGGTAGCTTAAGGTGAATTTGTCCATGCTTTCATCAATTTCTTCAAGACTTACGGCATTTAGCCCAAGTGCTTCTAGGAACGAGTACTCATTTTGTACCGAAATGACCACCCACGCAGTTTCGTCAGTTTCGCCATCTCCACTTTCAAAAATTGCTTCACACACTTTTCGGTAAAGGAAAGTCCAGCCAACTTGCTCTTCGCCTTCGGAGCTTATCACCATTCCGAAAATGAGGTCAATATTGAAGGGGTCGTAGGCAAATAGTACATTTCCCAACTTGGCGGCTTCTTCGTAGGCAAATTCATTAACCAATCGAACGAACTCATCCTCTTCTTCAATTTTTCTGTTGGGGGCATAATTCGGATGGGCCACATAGCCATAATAGAGAAAATGAAAATCTTCAGGCAAAAGCGTGGTGTCCAAATCCATGTATCTGCCCAATAGTTTGTTGTATTCAGCCATTTCCAGCTCGTCCTGTAATAATGCCTTCAGACTGTCGATATTGGGTTTTTGAGCCATGGTTGTGGCTCCAGTGAACAGCAGAATGGTTGCTAGAATATTTTTCAAGGCTGTAGGATGTGATGAATGATTTGAATGGCTTGATCTACACTCTTCACTCTTTCAAAAGTCATGCTCAAACGGTTGTTCTTTTCTTTCATGGCCACTGTTCCGAAATGATTCTTCAAATAGTTCAACTCGCTGGTGAACACCTCCGACTGATAGAAGGGCGAATTCTTGTCTTGAATAAAGTAGCCGATCATCTTTTCGTTTTTCAAAACCAGTTTTTCCCAACCCGCTTTTTGGGCTAGTCGGCGAAGCTCCACAGCGCGCAGCAGCTCCTCCACCTGTTGTGGCATTGGGCCAAAACGGTCGGTAAGCTCTTGTGCGAAAATGGCTGCTTCGTCTTGGTTGTTCAGGTTGTCCAGCCTTCTGTAGAGGTCCAGTCGTTCGGCTATGCTGTTTACATATTCATCCGGGATAAGCAACTCCAGATCGGTATCTATCTGGCAGTCGTTCACAAATCCCTGTTGGGCTTTTTTGCGCTCTAGATCTTCGGCATACAGGTCTTGGAACTCGGTTTCTTTCAGCTCTTCAATGGCCTCATTCAATATTTTCTGATACATATCGAACCCGATATCTGAAATGAAACCGGTTTGTTCGCCGCCCAGCATGTCGCCTGCACCACGAATTTCTAGGTCGCGCATGGCTATGTTGAATCCGCTGCCCAAATCTGTGAATTGCTCTATGGCCCTAAGTCGCTTGCGAGCTTCGTCGCTCAAGGTGCTTAGCGGCGGCGAAAGCAGGTAGCAAAAGGCTTTTTTATTGCTCCTTCCCACGCGTCCGCGCATTTGGTGCAGATCGCTCAGACCAAACATGTGCGCATTGTTGATAATAATGGTATTGGCATTGGGTATGTCGAGGCCGCTTTCTATAATGGTGGTGCTCACCAACACATCAAACTCGCCTTCCATAAATCCCAACATCAGCTCTTCCAGCTTGTCGCCTTCCATTTGCCCGTGGCCAATGCCAATACGGGCATCAGGCAGCAGGCGCGAAAGCATGCCCGCCACTTCTTTTATGTTTTCTATTCGGTTGTGAATGA
>CAZBBV010000105.1:0-6462 GCA_964490025.1 uncultured Cryomorphaceae bacterium
CCCTGCCCTTATGGAAACCTACGCCAAAGCCGAGAAAATTGCCCGTGAAGAACACGTTCCGGTGATGGTGCATGTGGTGGAAATGACGCAACCGCAAGGCCACTCCACCAGCGGATCGCATGAGCGATACAAGGGTCCTGAGCGACTACAATGGGAGGCCGACCACGACTGTATCCTGAAAATGAAGCAGTGGATGATGGCCAACGGCATTGCCACCGAAGAGGAAATTGCTGAAATGGAAAACAGCGCCAAGAAAGCCGTTCGAGAGGCAAAAAGCGAAGCTTGGAAAAACTATTTGGCTCCAATAAAAGCGGAGCAAGGCGAAGCAGTATTGCTTCTTGATTCTTTGGCCGGATCACATGAAGAGATTAGAACCATTGCCGCTCAACTGAAAAGCATTGGCGAGCCCATGCGCCGCGATATTGTTAGCGCTTGCCGCAAAGCATTGCGCCAAACGGCGGGTAGCGACAGCAGCGAAAGAAATGCCTTAAAAACCTGGCTCGAAAATCAAGAAGCGCAGATGCAGCGCACCTACAGCTCGCATCTGTACAGCGAATCGGAATGGCGAAGCACCAACATCAGTGCTGTGGAGCCCACTTACGACAGTGAAGAAAATCTCGTGGACGCCCGCTTGATTTTGCGCGACAACTTTGATAAAATATTAAGCGATCGACCCGAGGTGCTCATATTTGGTGAAGATAGTGGGAAGATAGGCGACGTGAACCAAGGCCTTGAAGGACTTCAGGACAAGCACGGCGAGTTGCGTGTTTCGGATGCCGGAATACGAGAAGCTACTATTCTGGGGCAGGGCATTGGCATGGCCATGCGCGGCCTGCGTCCCATAGCCGAAATACAATACCTCGACTACTTGCTCTATGCCCAACAGGTGATGAGCGACGACCTAGCCACCGTTCATTACCGCACCGTGGGCCGACAAAAAGCTCCGGTAATCGTGCGTACCCGCGGCCACCGTCTGGAAGGGATATGGCACAGCGGCTCTCCACTGGGCACCATACTACACTCCATGCGCGGCATCAACATATTGGTGCCACGAAACATGACCAAGGCAGCAGGATTTTACAACACCATGTTGCAAGCAGACGAGCCCGCCCTGATCATTGAGTGCCTGAACGGCTACCGCCTGAAAGAGCGCATGCCCAATAATTTAGGCGAATTCCGCACGCCGGTTGGACAAATTGAAGTGCTGCGCGAAGGCGCGGATCTAACCATTGTTAGCTATGGCTCCACCCTACGCATAGTGATGGAAGCCGCCGACTGGCTTACCGAAAAAGGAATAGAATGCGAAGTGATCGACGTGCAAAGCCTCATTCCATTTGACCTTAACCATGAAATAGCCGCAAGTGTGCAAAAGACCAATCGCCTGCTGGTGGTGGATGAAGATGTGCCCGGAGGCGCTTCGGCCTACATCCTGCAGATGGTGGTGGAAGGACAAGACGCCTGGCGCCAACTGGACAGCAAGCCGCAAACCCTTGCCGCCAAAGCACACCGTCCGGCCTATGGCACTGATGGCGACTATTTCAGCAAGCCCAGCGCCGACGACGTTTTTGAAAAGGTGTACGAAATGATGCGCGAAGCTGATCCTGTGCGCTTTCCTGATTTGCGTTAGTCCTTCACGAATTTCCCGAAACGCAGGTTGATTCCCGCCACCGGCCCGTTGTATGGATTTTCGCTGAAATAATCATTGAGCCCAAAAAGGGCCTGATATCCTACCATAAAGTCCATCCGGAACCATGAAGCTGCTTCCAACTGAAGCCCTATTTTGGGATGAATGGCCACTACATTGCTTCTAGTGAAATCTTTTCCTGCAGAATTTTTCATCCATGCCTCACCTCCTCCTATTTGAAACTGAAAGATGGGATGCGCTTTATTTTCAGGCAAAGGCACGTAGGTCACATCCAATGCCGCCAGTGAGTAACCGGATTCCAGCCCGGGCATTGGGCCGTTATTCCCTTGATACGCGTAGCGCAATTCCGAACTTACTTGGGTAATGGCAATGCCCACCATCCATTTCTTGTCAATGATAAGGCCTGCTGAAAGCGTAGGTAAAAAGTCAAGGCCGTCATCCGACTTTGGCTGTACAGCATACGAGATAGCGCCATACCAACCGAAGGGCTTTGTAGGCGAGGTAACATAATCCTCCTCCTGTCCCAAAAGGGCGTTGGAGAAAAAGATTGCAAACAGAAGTAGCGGCCAAGGAAAGGATGCAGCTGGGCGATTGATCATTTTGTCTAAAAAAATACTTCGGCCAAATATAACGTCCTTGGGAGTATTAGCTTTGCCCTTATGGAAAGAATCACGGAACAAAACAGTAGGCACGAAAACTTAGAGCACCTGAGTGTATCGGAGCTGCTCAGCCGCATCAACGAAGAAGACCACCATGTGGCGCCCGCAGTGAAATGGGCCCTTCCGCAAATTGAAGCCCTGGCAACAGTAGTGAGCGAGCGCATTGTGGCCGGAGGACGCCTATTCTATATAGGAGCGGGTACCAGCGGCAGACTGGGTATTGTAGATGCCAGCGAATGTCCGCCCACTTTTGGCGTGGAGCATGGCCGTGTGATTGGCATTATTGCCGGTGGTGATGGCGCCATTCGAAAGGCGGTGGAGTTTGCGGAAGACGACCGCGAGCAGGCCTGGAAAGACCTCTCCGCTTTTGACATTAATAAAGAAGATGTGGTGGTAGGCATTGCCGCTTCGGGCTCTACTCCTTATGTGATAGGCGGTTTGAAAAAATGCAAGGAAATGGGCATTGCCACGGGATGCATTACCTGCAATCCGGGTTCTGAAATCACCAAGCACTGCCACTTTCCGGTGGAGGTAAATGTGGGGCCCGAATTTGTGACCGGCAGCACACGGATGAAAGCGGGAACGGCGCAGAAAATGGTGCTCAACATGATCTCCACCACAGCCATGATAAAGCTGGGCAGAATACGTGGAAACAAAATGGTGGACATGCAACTGAGCAACAACAAGCTCATTGACCGAGGCGTGCGCATGGTGATGGAAGCCACAGGCATGGACGAAGGCAGAGCCAAAGAGATGCTGTTTGAATATGGATCGGTACGGGGCGCTGTGGACGCTGCCAAGTCAAAAAAATAAACACATGGAAGAACCCAAAACAAACAAGGAAAAACTGATGAAAGGCGTGCGATTTTTGGCAATCGCCTTCCCTTTCATCTTTGCCGGGCCCATAGTGCTCACCGTTGCTTTCAGTCGTGATGAACCTTGGCTCCTGGTTTTGGCGGCAGCTTTGGTTCTCACCGCTTTCTATTTCGGCATTCGCGGACTGACCACTGTGCTCTCCGCTTTCTTCGACCGCTAGTCTTCCTTATACCGTCCCGCTTTTTTCAGCATTTGAACAATTATCCATTCCAATTGCCCATTGGTGCTGCGAAATTCGTCCGCAGCCCATTTCTCCACCGCTTTCAAGGCTTCCTCATCTATGCGTAAGGCAAAAGGCTTTTTGGCCATGGTCTAAGGGTTTCTATTTTTGATGTACTTCCGCATGGCCTCCTCCATTTCCTTGGGTTTCTTCGTGCCGAAATAGATCTTCTTACCGTCCTTCAGTGTTATTTTCAAAGCTTGATTTCCGGAAATAGAAAACGCCTTTTTATTGATGACAAAGCGAATACCCCAACCACCGAATTCCATGATTGGACTGTATTTCCCTACTTCGTAATGCTGGATGTCTTCTACCGGAATGGTCTTAAACGAATTCAAAAAAGGCGTAAAGCGATAGCGCACCCCCGCACTGGAAACCTCCACCTGTAGTTCGTTGAAAAAAAGAACCATCCACACAGCCGCAAGCACAATGGTGGAAAATACGAATGTGGCTATCAGGGCGCCGTTGCTCATAGCTTTGGTACCAAAGGTTTCGCCAAGGTACAGTTGCTTGTAAAGCCCGTAGCCTACAAAACCCATAAAACCGAGACAAATAAGTGTGGTAGGACCTATGATGTACCACACATGCCTGAACGATTGACTTTCCAAATACATGGCTTAATGATTTAGCGTTCCTGCGTTGATTACCGGAGTGGCTTCTTTGTCGCTGCACAGCACCACCATCAGGTTGCTTACCATGGCGGCCTTCTTCTCGTCGTCCAGCTCAATTATCTTTTTGGAAGAAAGCTCTATTAAAGCGCGCTCCACCATGCCCACGGCGCCTTCTACGATTTTCATTCGGGCGGCCACCACTGCGCTGGCTTGCTGGCGACGAAGCATGGCGCCGGCGATTTCTTCGGCGTAGGCCAGGTAGCCAATGCGCGCTTCAAGCACCTCAATTCCGGCAATTTTCAAGCGTTCATCCAGTTCGTTTTCAAGGGTTTCGTTTACCACCTGAAGGCCGCTGCGCAGCGATACTTCGGTTTGCTCGTCGTCAAAGTTGTCGTACGGATATTGGCCGGCAAGTTTTCGCACGGCCGCGTCGCTCTGCACCCGAACGAAGTTCTCGTAGTTGTCCACGTCGAAAGCCGCACGGAAGGTGTCGCGTACCCGCCAAACCAATATCACGCTGATCATGATGGGGTTGCCCAGCTTGTCGTTCACCTTCACCCGCTCGCTATCGAAATTGCGCGCACGGAGGCTGATGCTCATCTTCTGGTAAAATGGATTGGCCCAGAAAAAACCATTCTGCTTTACAGTGCCTTTGTATTCGCCAAACAGCACCAAAACCCTACTTCCATTGGGCGAAAGGAAGAAAAAGCCCATAGAAACAAGCAAGGAGGCGAACATCAACAAATAGGCAATGAGCAACTGCTCCATGACAAACAGAAAGAAACAACTACCAATAAGCGCTGCCAACACCAGCAGCATCAGATAACCACTAATTGCTTTTACTTCTTTTTCCATGATTGATTTTGTTTTGATATTATTTTGATATCACAACATTACAACTAAAATTGAAGTAGAACAACAAAATTTTGTTAAAACGAACTTATCCGACAGCTCTTTGTTGCTTTGCCGTGTATTAAACATCAAAACAGAAAAAACAATCATGAAAAAGTTATTTGTATTAGGATTTGCAGCACTTCTTGCCTCATGCGGCGGAAAGTTAGAGGGCGACAGAGTAGAAGCTCAAGACGCTGTAGAAGTAGGATCGGCAGCCGGCCAGGAAATTGTAATTACTGCCGATCAAGGTGAAATCAACTGGCAAGGTTCGAAATTGGTGGGCAAGACGCACTATGGCTACATCAACATTACGGAAGGCACCTTGATGGTGAGCGACAACAAGTTGGTGGGCGGAAAAATCATTGCGGATATGGGCAGCGTGTATGCTGTGGACATGGAAGGCAACGATTACAAACAAAAATTGGAAGACCACTTGAGAAGTGCTGACTTCTTTGAAGTGGAGACTTATCCAACAGCAGTTTTTGAACTAAGCACTATTGAGCCTATGGCAAGTGGTGAATGGAACAGCCGTGTGACTGGAAACCTTACCATTAAAGATGTGACCAAGAGCATTTCGTTCTTAGCCAATGTGGAAGTGAATGGAACCAGTGTTTCGGCCAATTCGGAGCAATTCGTTATTAACCGTGCAGGCTGGAACGTGAAATACGGCTCGCCTACCTGGAACTTGGACATGTTGAAAGACAACATCATCAATGATGAAATTGCCCTTCAAATTAATGTGTCGACCGAAGGGGTAACCGCTTCGAAATAATATTTGGAAGACGATTGGGTGAAGGCCGCTCTATGAGCGGCTTTCTCTTTTTAAAGAAATAGAAATTGAAGGAAATGTTTCCTTTGCTAAAAGCAAAATTTTACTGAATTGAAACTCTCTATCGACCTAGTATCGCCTACCCCCGCAGCTTGGAGCGAAGCCGTGAAAGCCGACTTCGACAGCTTTTTGCAAGACCACGCCAACTGCGAAAGAAAGGCCAGCGGCATGAGTATGGGCCTGGTGAGCAAATACCCGAACCGAAAGGAAATTATTCCACTACTAATAGAAACCGCGCTCGAAGAGCTTGAGCACTTCCAACAGGTGTATCAAATCATGGAAAAACGTGGCGTGCCGCTCAAACAGGAAATGGAGAAAGACCCATACATCCAGGCCCTTATGCAACACCTTCGCGGCCCCAGCGACCAACGCTTTATGGACTATTTGCTCATGGTGTCCATTATCGAGGTGCGCGGCTGCGAACGATTTAAGCTGGTGAGCGAAATAATGGAAGACGAAGATTTGAAAAAATTCTATAAGCACCTGTGGACCACCGAAGCCAAGCACGGACACATTTTCGTAAAAATGGCTATGGAGTATTTCCCGGAAGCAGAAGTGTACGATCGCCTCCGCGAATTGAACGAAATAGAGTCAAAAATCGTTTTGAGTCTTCCGCCACGCGCAGCATTGCATTAATAGTAAACTCGGAATGAAGCAAAAACGCCTTACATCCTTCCTCGCCACCCTATTCATGCTCACGGGCCTGAGTGGTTTTGGACAAGAGGATT
>CAZBBV010000106.1:0-6461 GCA_964490025.1 uncultured Cryomorphaceae bacterium
ATCACTATGCGAAAAAGTGTATCTCGTTTTCCGAAGACATTGACTATCGTCTTGGCCAAGCCTTGGGCTATAACCTGCTTTCTATAAGCTATGGCGCAAGAAATTTGCTCGACAGTGCGATCATCACCTTGCTTGTGTCGCTCGAAATTTTTGAAGAGCTAAACGATTCTTTGGGAATGGCCGACTGCTATGGCAATCTGGGAATAATTTACGACCGAACAAATCAACATGATAAGGCTATAGAATTTGGACTAAAGGACCTGGAAATTCGAATCCATTCGGATGACACCTTGGGAATCATGAACAACCTTACCAATATGATCAACTATCACCTTAATCGGGACGACTTGGAAGGTGCGAGTACCTACTATGAAATGATGAAAGGAGTTGTAGAGGATGAGGATGGGTCAAAGTACCACGGCATGTTGGTTCAGGCGGGTGCTTTTATCGAATACCTAAAAAGAGACTATCGAAACTCGAGAGAGCACTTTATTGAGGCAATGGCCATTTGGCATCCGCAACGCGACTACTTAGAATGGGGCCACGCATCTGCTTATAAAGGGCGCTGCGAATTTTATCTTGGCATGTATGACCAGGCGCGACAATCAATAGACACGGCGCTAAAGGTGTATGAAAATGTCGGCTCGTGGATGTACCATTTTGAAGAACTTCTGTATATGTCGAGAATAGATAGTGCTCTGGGCGATTTCGAAAGTGCTTATCGCTGGCATAGCATGTATACCGAAAGAGAATTAGATCGCCTGAATGCTCAGAAGCTGGTAGAACTTTCATTGATGCAAGACAAATTTGAAAGCAGCCTAAAAGAAGCAGAAAACAAAGCCCTGACAGATCAAAACACCTTTCAGGAACTCATTATAAGCAGGCAAAGAATTATTGGAGTAGCCATTATTGTGTGTTTGGTGGTATTGGGAATTCTGGCTATTTACCTCCTGCGGGTAAACATCATTATTAAGCAAAAAAGCACCATACTAGAGCTGCAAAAAGAGCAAATCGAAAGTCAAAATGCAAAACTGGAGCGACTGAATGAAGTAAAGTCCAAGATGATCTCCATCATTTCGCACGACTTTCGCAGTCCATTGGTGTCTGTGCAAAGCACCATGAGCATCCTGGAGCAAATGGGAAAATCAGAACATACATTTAAGCAGCTCTTACCCGAGCTCAAAAGCAAGGTGGACTACACCGCCGAGCTGGTAGACAACCTTTTGCTTTGGGCCAACGACCACCTGGAAGATACCCAGCTAAACCTTGAAGACTTTGACTTAAAGCCATTTATTGAAAGGAAAACCATTTATTTCCAAGAAATGGCCAAAAGAAAAGGAGTGAAATTGATCATTGAAGAGTTGGCCGACGCAGCAATTCATACAGACAAAATGATGCTACATTCGGTATATCGAAACCTACTTTCAAATGCCCTAAAATTTACTCCTTCGGGTGAGGAGATTCGTATTTCCACATTCGAGTCCGGAGAATCAATTGTAATTACAGTAGCAGATACCGGCATGGGCATGGACGAAGAAACCCAGAATAACATACGACAAGGACAATCAGTTTCGCGCATTGGAACCAATAAGGAGATGGGCTCAGGACTGGGCCTACTCATCTGTCAGGATTTCATTAAAAGACTGAAAGGAACATTTCATTTTGACTCAAACCCAGGAAAAGGAACACAATTCTATGTACAAATTCCAAAAAGTATTTAGGCTAATTGCCCTGAGTGCATTGATTTTAACCGCTTGTAAAAGTGAGCCTAAAAAAGAAGCATCTCCAATCGTGGAAAAAATGCAAGGCATTGTTTCGCGACAAGGAGACAAAATCATAGTCACCGACTGCAACAGCAACCGCTTTATTACACTGCCATTGAGTGCGCTCGACTCTTTAGGCGCCTCTCCATATGCCGTTGTTAGTTTTACTACCGATAGTTTGAATGGCGAAAGAACTATATTAAACCTCGATCGTGCTGCGGATCCGCAACTCATAGATTGCAAAAGGGATGTGAAACATATTGGTCAGTTGCACGAAAATCAGACTGTAATTGCCGTGGACAATAAACGGGAGGTAAAACTGACCATCCATCAAGACCGGATAGAGGTGCAGTTGGCCTCAGGCGAAGTAATACCTTTTAGTTACATAGACGCAGGAGTAGTGCAGGACAAGTATGTGCTTAGATCGTCTACACTAAGCTCCGATTTTCAATCTGAATTAAGAATTATTGTTAGCAGTTTTCCGGTAAGCGAAGTGCTTGAATCATTTCATTTTCATTGCATCATAGAACTCGACAAAAGGAGAATGGAAGGTATTTACAACTTTTAGTCAAGTTACTTTATACAAAATGGTTCAAACCGACTTAGTCCGGTATTTGTGACCCCCATATCGTATATCAATTCGCAAAACCCTCGTTTGTACAAGGTTCTCAATGCATTTACTCAATGTTAATTCTTTGTGCGCAGACAGAGTAAGTACAATGCTTTGCTTACTTTCGCACTCGTTTTTCACCATCTAACTCAGTTACATTATTATGAAGGATAGGTATATAGACCTGATAGAACAAACATTTCACTTCCCTACTGAAGAGTTTTATGTAGAGGACGGTGAGTTGCATTACTACGACATTCCCCTCATGGAAGTCATTAAACAATATTGAACGCCGCTAAAGTTTACCTATCTACCTAAAATTAGTGAGAACATCCGATTGGCCACCAGGTGGTTTAATGTGGCTATGGCCAAAGTGGACTATACAGGCAAATACTACTACTGCTACTGTACCAAGAGCTCACACTTTCAGTTTGTAATGAAGGAGGTGTTCAAGAACAACACCCACATTGAAACTTCTTCGGCCTACGACATTGATATAGTTGAAGCGCTGCTTAATTATGGCGTCATCACCAACAAAATATATGTGGTGTGTAATGGCTTCAAAACAGATCATTATATAGAACGCATAGCAGAACTCCAAAAACTGGGCTTCGACAATATTGTGGTGGTTATCGACAATTATCGAGAACTTGACTTGCTGGAAGCGGCGGTGGAGAATCCAATAAAAATAGGTATCCGCATTGCTGCAGAGGAAGAACCAAAGTTTCAGTTTTACACCTCTCGCCTTGGAATCGGTTACCGCGACATTCTGCCCATGTATCTGGATAGAATAAAAGACAACCCGAAGTTTGAGATGAAAATGCTTCACTTTTTCATCAACACAGGCATTCGCGACACCGCCTACTATTGGAACGAATTACTGAAATGTATGCGCGTGTATGTAAACTTGAAGAAGCACTCTGAGTCGCTCGATTCGCTCAACATTGGAGGCGGTTTCCCAATTAAAAACTCGATAGGCTTTGAATTTGATTACGAATATCTGGCTGAAGAAATTGTGAACCAGGTGAAGAGCACCTGCATGGAAAACAACATACCCGATCCGGATATTTTCACTGAATTTGGCTCATTTACCGTGGGCGAAAGCGGAGGAATTATTTACAATGTATTGAGCCAAAAGCGCCAAAACGACCGTGAGCGCTGGAACATGATCGATTCTAGCTTTATGACTACTCTGCCCGACAGTTGGGCGCTGGAAAAGCGCTTCGTAATGCTCCCTATAAACCGCTGGGAGGACAAATACGAGCGTGTGCTTTTGGGTGGACTTACCTGCGATAGCGACGATTTTTACAACTCCGAACAGCACATCAACGGCATCTACCTACCTAAGTTTCGGGCGGATGAGCCATTGTACATAGGCTTTTTCAATACGGGTGCTTATCAGGAATCCATCAGTGGATTCGGGGGCTTGCAGCATTGCCTCATTCCCGCACCCAAGCACATCATAATCGATAAGGACGAGGACGGCGAATACACCACCAAGCTTTTCTCCAAAGAGCAGAGCCACAAAAGCATGCTTAAAATTTTAGGATACTAATCATTCAAACACCCATTTTCATGAGAACTTATGCGGGCATTCCCGAAGAATTTGCACAGTACGACGCAGCCAAAGTAGTCATCATCCCCGTGCCTTATGATGGCACTTCCACTTGGGGAAAAGGGGCCGACAAAGGCCCTGAAGCCTTCCTTAGCGCCAGCGAGAACATGGAACTATACGACATAGAAACGGATAGTGAAGTGTATCGTCGTGGCGTGTGGCTTGCACCTGCCGTTACTGAAGACAGCAGCCCGGAAGCTATGGTAGATTCGGTACACCTAACCACTTTGAAGCACATCAAAGCAGGAAAGTTTGTGACCCTTTTCGGTGGCGAGCACTCCATTTCTATAGGCACCATGCGCGCATTTCGTGAAGCTTTCGGCGATATTACCGTGGTGCAAATAGACGCCCATGCCGACCTTCGTCCGGAATACCTGGGCACACCATGCAACCACGCATGCGCTGTGTACGAATCGAGCGTGCACAGCAACCTGATCCAGGTGGGCATTCGCAGCATGGATGTTTCAGAAAAAGAACACATGGACCTGTCGAAAACCTATTTCGCACACAACATAGTGGGCAAAACAGACTGGATGCAGAAATCAATCGACCAAATGGGCGACAAGGTGGTGATCACCATTGATCTGGATGCCTTCGACCCTTCCTTTATGCCCTCCACCGGAACGCCGGAGCCCGGCGGGTTGGGTTTCTACGAGGTGATGGACTACCTTCGCATGATCTTCAAGCAGCGCAACGTAATTGGCTTTGATATCGTAGAACTGGCCGCCAATCCGGACGAGAAAAGCAGCGACTTTGTGGCGGCAAAGCTGTACTACAAAATGCTGAGCTATAAATTTGAAATCTGAAAGACATGAGTTTTGTAAGAGAATTTGTTGACAAACACTACAAGCACTTCAATGCCGCAGCGCTTAAAGATGCTGCCGAAGGCTACGAAGCCCACCTGATGAAGGACGGCAAGATGATGATTACCCTGGCCGGAGCCATGAGCACCGCCGAATTGGGCATCAGCTTGGCCGAAATGATCCGTCAGGACAAGGTGCACATCATCAGTTGCACAGGCGCCAACCTGGAAGAAGACCTCATGAACCTGGTGGCCCACAGCCACTACAAGCGCGTGCCCAACTACCGCGACCTCACGCCGCAGGAAGAATGGGACCTGCTGGAGAAAGGGCTGAACCGTGTGACCGACACCTGCATTCCGGAGGAAGAGGCCTTCCGCCGCTTGCAAAAGCACATCCACAAGATTTGGAAAGACGCCGATAGCAATGGCGAGCGCTATTTCCCTCATGAGTATATGTACAAAATGCTCCTTTCGGGTGTGTTGGAGCAGTACTACGAGATTGACCCTAAAAACTCATGGATGCTGGCCGCAGCAGAAAAAAACCTTCCCATAGTAGTTCCAGGATGGGAAGACAGCACCATGGGCAACATTTTCGCTTCGTACTGTATAAAAGGAGAGCTAAAGGCTTCGACCATGAAGTCGGGAATAGAATACATGGTTTGGCTGGCCGACTGGTACACCAAGAACAGTGCAGGACAAGGGGTAGGCTTTTTCCAAATCGGCGGCGGCATAGCCGGCGATTTTCCCATCTGCGTGGTTCCCATGCTGTATCAGGATATGGAAATGCACGACGTGCCTTTCTGGGCCTATTTCTGCCAAATTTCGGACAGCACCACCAGCTACGGATCCTATTCAGGTGCGGTGCCCAACGAAAAAATTACCTGGGGAAAACTGGACATTCATACACCCAAATACATCATAGAAAGCGACGCAACCATAGTGGCTCCCCTTATTTTTGGGTGGCTGCTTAAGTGGTAATTTCAGCAAGTTTTTTTTCATTATTAAAGAAGGCTTCAACATCTGTTGGAGCCTTTTTTTATGGATAAAATGTCCGAATGAATTTTCGGCAATTATGTAGCAATCAATATTTTATTACCTTGCCCCTACCTTAACCAAAACCTAATTGCTATGAAAAAAGTCATCCTTATTGGATTGGGCTCCATCTTCGCCCTAATTGTCATTGTTATCCTTTACGCACAACTTACCTGGGACGGAAAGACCTTTGATGCCCCCTACCCCGACATTACCGCCTCCACCGATTCTGCAGTCATTGAACGTGGGCGATACTTAGCCTACGGACCCGCACATTGCAGCACCTGCCACGTGCCTATGGACAAAATAATGGACGTTGAAAATGGTGAAGTGATTCCGCTTTCAGGCGGTTGGGAACTTACCCTTCCGTTGGGAACTTTTAGGGCGCCCAACATTACCCCTGATATGGAAACCGGTATCGGAAAATTGACAGACGCAGAAATTGCCCGCACCCTCCGTCATTCGGTGGGCAACGACGGCAGAATCATTTTCCCGTTCATGCCCTTTCAGCACCTTAGCGACGAAGACCTCACCGCCATTGTCTCTTTTCTGCGTTCGCAGCCACCTGTAAAACACGACATGAAGCGCACAGAGTATTCCTTTTTGGGAAGAATAATCGGAACGGTGATGGGCTTGAAA
>CAZBBV010000107.1:0-6437 GCA_964490025.1 uncultured Cryomorphaceae bacterium
ATTTGCCTCTATGAATAAGTGGACATCCTACAGCGACAAAGCCTTGGCCGAACAGATCGGCCATTTTGTGAAACAACAACGCACGCAGCAAAACCGCACCCAAGACGAGCTGGCACGTGCTGCCGGCATGAGCCGTTCCACACTCAGCCTATTGGAACGTGGCGAAACGGTGACTGTGTCCACCCTGCTTCAAGTGTTGCGTGCGCTGGACAAGCTTGAACTCATGGGTGCCTTCGAAGTGCAGGAGCAGATAAGCCCACTGGCACTGGCCAAACTGCAAAAAAACAAGCGACAAAGAGCGCGATCGCCAAAGAAGGACACAGGCGATAAAACAAGCTGGTAGCCATGAATGTAGCGGAGGTGAAAATCTGGGGAACAATGGTGGGTGCTGTGGCCTGGATAGAAGAGCGCACTACGGCAGTTTTCGAATTCGATCCGAATTTTAAAACCAAAGGTTGGGATCTTGCCCCACTGAAAATGCCAATTGACGCGCCCACCCGCCTCTTTGAATTTGCGGAACTCAGAAAAAAATCGGGCGAAACGCTCGACTGTTTCAAAGGCTTGCCCGGAATGTTGGCAGATGCCCTACCCGACCACTACGGAAATCAGCTGATCAATATGTGGCTTGCCCAACAGGGACGCGCCTCCGGCAGCATGAACCCCGTGGAGATGCTGTGCTTCATTGGCAGTCGCGGCATGGGGGCCTTGGAATTTCAGCCCGCCATTTGGAAAGAATACAAGCGCGCAACAGCTATTGAAATAGACCATTTGGTGGACATAGCCCAAAAAATGCTCGGAAAGAGGGAGGCCTTTTCGGTGAACCTGAACGCGGACGAACAGCAAGCCATAAGCGAAATTCTCAAAATTGGCACTTCGGCTGGCGGCGCTAGGCCCAAAGCCCTCATTGCCTGGAACCAGAAAACAGGCGAAGTAAAATCGGGACAAACCAAAGCGCCCGTAGGATTCGAACATTACCTGATAAAACTAGATGGGGTAAGCGACGTGCAACTGGGCGCCAGCCAAGGCTACGGACGGGTGGAAATGGCCTACTACCTTATGGCCACCGATTGCGGCATTGACATGATGCCCTCGCAAATGCTGGAAGAAAACGGCAGGGCGCACTTCATGACCAAGCGTTTCGACCGACATGGCTCTGAGGGCAAACACCATGTGCAGAGCTTCTGTGCATTGAAGCATTTCGACTTCAACGAAGTGAACAGCTATAGCTACGAACAACTCTTCCAGTGCATGCGCGAATTGAAGCTCAGCTACGCCGAAGCAGAGCAAATGTTTCGCAGAATGGTGTTTAACGTAGCCGCACGCAACTGCGACGACCACACCAAGAACTTCTCTTTCATCCTTTCTCAAGACGGGAAGTGGAAACTGGCTCCTGCCTACGACCTATGCCATGCCTACCGCCCCGGAAGTGTGTGGGTGAGCCAACATGCGCTAAGCATCAATGGCAAACGAAAAGACATAAGCCTAGCGGATATGCTGGCCGTGGGAAAGGCCATTAGTTGCAAGAAAGCACCTGAAATTATTGAAGAAATAAGCCATACCGTGAAGCAGTGGAAAAGCTATGCCGAGCGCTGCGGGGTGGAACCCAAACTGCAAAAAGCCATTGGCCAAACCTTGCTGCCATTCGCCATTGGGTAGGTCGTTGCCTTTCCTTTGTGTCCTCTGTGCATTGGGCTTTGAGAACTTTGTGGTTAAAATGACTCAACCACAAAGCACACCAAGAGCGCCACGAAGTTCACAAAGCACTGTCCTACGCTTCTATTCCACGCAAAGGCCGCAAAGGAAAAGCGCAAAGGGCGCAAAGCAAACAGGTGTGGACACTTGCCCTTAAACTTCGTTCCTGATGATGCGCCTCTCCACCCAAAAAGGCAAAAAGGGAATGAGCGAAGCCGCCAGTGCAATCAAAGTGTTGCGCGTGCTCCACCCGTATTTGCGCGAACCTACCCACATGGCATAGAGGTAGAGTATGAACAGCACGCCATGCGCCCAGCCCACAATTTTGTTGGGCCACAGGATGTCGAGCCCATACTTCAAAGGCATGGTGATAGCGAAAGTGATGTACGATATGCCTTCGGCAATGGCTATGGTGGAAATGGTCTTGATGGTCATGCGGCGAAAATACTTTCTTCGGTGAGAATTCCTTAACCGTTTTTTCATGCGAAAATGTTCACAGGACACTACCTTTCGCCAAATATTAAAATGAATGAAATGACTACCAAGTTCCGCACCTTCCTTTCCGTCCTCTTGCTCACACTCACACTCGGAACTGTCTTCGCTCAGGAGCATGAAAAACCTAAACTAATCGTAGGCTTGGTGGTGGACCAAATGCGCTGGGACTACCTTTACAAATACTACGACCGCTTTCAGGAAGGTGGCTTTAAGCGCTTGCTCAACGAAGGGACGAGTTTCGAAAACATGTATATCAACTACACGCCCTCGTTCACCGCAGCGGGCCATGCGGCCATCTACACCGGCACTGTGCCTGCCATACACGGCATGGTGGGCAACGACTACTACCTGCTGCGCGAAGGCCGCCCCAGCTACTGTGTGGAGGACAGTTCCGTAAGCGGCGTAGGCACTACTACCAAAAAGGGCCACATGTCGCCGCGCAACCTGCTGAGCAATACCATCACCGACGAGCTGCGCATGGCCAGCAACTACCGTTCGAAAGTGGTGGCCATATCGTTCAAAGACCGCGGCGCCATCATCCCCGGCGGGCACATGGGCACAGCCTATTGGTACGACGACAAGCTAGGCCATTGGGTAACGAGCAGCCACTACATGGACGAGTTGCCCACTTGGGTTAAGAGTTTCAACGACCGAAACGAAGTGGAAAATATGCTCAAAGACGGATGGAAAACCATGTACCCGATTACCTTCTACATGGAAAAAGACAGCAGCACGCACGAAATTGGCATTCCGGGAATTGATCATTCCTATTTCCCTTACAGCTTTGATGCGCTCAGCCCAGAGGAAAAATACAGGGCCATTCGCACCACACCATTTGGTGATTTGCTTACCTTGAAACTCGCTGAAGATGCCATCCTGTTCGATTCCTTGGGCATGAACCCGTATGCCGCCACCGATTTTTTGGCCATCAGCTTTTCGGCCACCGACGAGATAGGCCACGAATTCGGCATAAACTCCGTGGAACTGGAAGACGCCTACCTGAGGCTGGACACGGCTTTGTCTATGTTCTTCAGCCTGCTCGACCGTCAGATTGGGGAAGGTAAATACCTGGTGTTCCTGAGCTCCGACCACGGCGCGGCGCACAACCAAGCCTACATGAAGGAGCAGGGCGCCAAAGGCGGATTTTTCACCAAAAAGGAATTGATGACGGGGCTGAACAAGATGCTTCTGGAAGAATTTGGTGTAGAGGGCTTGGTGCGCGACATCATCAAATACCAGATTTACCTGAACCACGAACGGATTTCGGAAAAAGACCTGAACGAAAAAGAGGTGGTGCAGGCCGCCTGCGACTATCTATTGAAGAAAGAAGGCATCTCGCATGCGGTGGCGCAAAAGTATATGCACGCCACCACCCTGCCGCCCTATCTGCGCAGCATGATGGAAAACGGCTACCACCCCGACCGCAGTGGCGACATCATGTACATTCCGGACCCGCAGTGGTACTCGCACTATTCGCCCAAAGGCACCACGCACGGCGTGTGGAACAGCTACGACACCCATATTCCGCTTGTGTTTATGGGTTGGGGCATCCCCGAAGGAAAGAAAGTGTATCGCCGGGTGGAGATTACAGACATTGCCCCTACGCTGGCAGCCTTGCTCCGCATTCAGGAGCCGAATGGAAGCGTTGGAAAGGTGCTTACCGAGCTTTTGGAAAAATAAGCACCTCCATCTTTTTGTGACAAAATAGATTACGGTCAAGACCTGATACTCAGTCCCAATTGAGTGACTAGCTTTGGCTTTCCAACCAAATCTAAAATCGCCATGAAAAAGCTCATCATTCTTTTGGCCATGGGAATCTTTGTTTCCCTATGCAGCACAGCCCAAGTGGTAGAACTGCAGAAAACCTACACCATCACCAAAAAATCGAAACGAGGCGTGCTGGGCAATGCAGAGTATGACAGCGAAAAAGGACATTACTACCTCACCTACGTGACCAAATCGAACGACAAAATGGCCCGCTTTGAGGTCTACACCTTCGACCGAGATTTCAATTTTGTGGCCTTGAACGAAGAAGAAATTGAGTTCGAAAAAGCGCGGACGAAATACAAATGGTTCAATTTCAAAGGAGAAGAATATTCGGTGATTGGAAATTTCGTGGAGCCCAACCTCACCGGAACGCTGGTAATCAGAAAGAAAAAGATCACCTATAAATACGACTGGTTGGTTTTGGGCTATTACACCAAGGTGGATGTGCTCGAAAAAGTGAAACCGAAGAATGCCGACGGCGACAAGTTGTTCTACTACGGCCATGTGGAAGACGACAACACAGGCGACATCATGGTGCTGTGTGGGGTGAAAGAGAAAATTGGGAAAGACACCGACCCTTATGGCGCATATAAAAATTTCACGGTGGTAAAATTCAACCTCGATCTGGAGCTGGTGGGTCAGGAATTTTTCTCTTTCGATTATCCGCAAACTATAGTTTTCCAGCGCGCGCTTCCCGCCCGCAGCGACAAGGAATTTTACAGTGGCCTTGCAGCAGTGTTTGCCCCTATGGGTGGGCCGGGCATGGGCAAAGTGCAATCGCCGGAAATTAACGACTACACCTTTGTAAGCATGAGCCCGGAGGCCAAAGTGATGAACCGTGTTTCGTTCAAATCGCCGGCCAGCTACTGGCCCATCAACGAGTTGATTATGGAAATGAACACCGGATGGATCTACATGTATGGTCCTGCCGCTCCGGGAAAAGACAAGCACTACAACCTGATGCTGAACACGCAAAAGTTTGCCACCATTCAGCTCATCCGCATCAATGGCGACAAGGTGGATTTCTTGACCGAGACCAACCTGGAAACCATAAACAGCCTAACGAAAACACCTGCCAACCAAAAGAAAACACCCGAATACAAAGGGAAACGATTTGCCATTCAAAAATACGCTGTGGCCGGAAAAGGCGATCTTATTGTGGTGGGACAAAATTTCGACAACACCAGTGCGGGCCCCGACTACAAAGAAATACTCGGCTTTCACTTCGACCCATCCGGGAATATGAAGGCCCTTTACGGCATCAATCCCATGGAAAGCAACAATTACTCGAAACTATTGGGTGCCCAACAGGAATTGATCGAATCGTCCGACGGTAAAAAATTGATTTGGATTATGATGGAAATAGAAGGCATTGCCGCCTGGAACGACAAGCCGCTTTTCTATCCCAGCGTTTCTTCCATTGATTTGGAAAGTGGTGACATTGGCAACTTTGAAAATGTGGGCAAAATGGGCAAAGACCAATACTATCTCGACCAAAAGTTTCCCATGCTACCTACCGACCACGGTGAGCATCTCGTGTTTTTCGGCTCCGACAAGAAAGGTGCTGAAATATGGTTCACACGCATGCTGTTGAAATAAGCTTTTTTCTTCCAAAACCTAATGGAGAGAAATTGGGCAGGCTTCGGCTTGCCCTTTTTCTTTTTGTGTTAAAATAGAATTGATGCGCGCTTCTCTTTGGCCGTAGCGTCTTTTATTACTTTTAGCCCCTACCAAACGCATCACAGCCACATGAAGACCTTATTCACAAAACTACTCCTTCTAGCCTGCATATCACTTTTTGCTCAATCCAATCTCCTGAAAAACGGCCCTATGCTGGGCTACAGCGAAATGCGCGAAGTGATGGTGTGGCTGCAAACCACTACCCCCGCTTCTGTTTTTATTGAATATCAGGTCAAAGAAGGCGGAAAGAAATTCCGCACCGCTACCTATGCCACGCTAAGCAGCGAAGCCTACACTGCCCACCTCATCTGCGATTCGGTGTTGCCCGGCAATCGCTACACGTACACGGTTTACATCAACAACACGGCAGTAAAAGCGGAGAACCCACAGGAATTTCAATCGCAAGCGCTGTGGCAATGGCGCACCGATCCGCCTGAATTTAGCTTTGCTATTGGCAGTTGCAACTACATCAACGAAGATCCTTACGACCGTCCCGGAAAGGCCTATGGCGGCGACTATTCCATCTACAAAACCATTCATGCCAAGCGTCCCGACTTTATGGTGTGGATGGGCGACAACACCTACCTCCGCGAGGTGGACTGGTTCACTGAAACGGGCATTCAGCACCGCTACACGCATTCGCGCTACATCCCCGAACTGAAAGCCCTGCTGGCCTCCACCCACCACTACGCCACCTGGGACGACCACGACTACGGGCCCAACGACTCCGACCGATCGTTTCGCGAGAAGAAAACCGTCGAAAAAGTGTTCCGTGAGTTTTGGGCCAATCCCAGTTACGGACT
>CAZBBV010000108.1:0-6396 GCA_964490025.1 uncultured Cryomorphaceae bacterium
CGTAACGAATTACGTTTGATTCGATCATCTCGCGAAGCAAGTCGTTTCCTTCACGTGTACGTTCGCCCACGCCGGCAAATACCGACATACCCGAGTAGCTCTTTGCAATGTTGTTGATGAGCTCCATGATCAATACCGTTTTCCCTACTCCGGCACCACCGAACAAACCAATTTTACCTCCCTTTGAATAAGGCTCGATTAGGTCGATAACTTTAATACCGGTAAAGAGCACTTCTTGCGAAGTGGAAAGGTCCTCAAATCGAGGAGCCTCGTTATGAATTGGTCGGCCGCCTTCGTTGCTCACCGCGCCAATTCCATCAATAGCCTCTCCAACCACGTTGAACAGACGACCGCGAATTTTGGTGCCAACAGGCATTTTGATGGCCGATCCTGTGGCGGTCACATCCATTCCTCTGCGCAAACCGTCGGTGGAATCCATGGCAATGGCGCGAACAGTGTCTTCGCCAATGTGTTGCTGGGTTTCGAGCACCAATACCTGGCCATTGTCTCTCACAATTTCCAGTGAATCATAAATGTTTGGAAGTTCGCCGCTCGCGTTGTCAAAACGCACATCCACTACCGGACCGATAATTTGAGCGATAGTACCTTTAGTTAATGACATATCTATATTTGTTTTTGAAGAAATACATCCTTGAAATCGGGTGCAAATGTACTCTTTTTCAATAGTGAAAAAAGTGCGACCAAGTGTATTAATCTTCTAATTTTGAAAAGGAATTCAACAGCTTTTCCATTGGGCATAATTAGCCTTTTGGGGAGAAGTAATAAGGGCTTGACAGATTGAAAATTTACCACAACATAGATGATTTTCGGGGAGTAGAGAAGCCGGTAATAACCACGGGCACTTTTGATGGTGTGCACCGCGGCCACCGAAAAATACTCGAACAGCTTCGAGCGTTGGCAGACGAACTTGGTGGAGAGACTGTGTTGCTCACTTTTCATCCGCATCCGCGCAAAATTTTGTTTCCGGATGCCGATCTAAAATTGCTCAACACCCTGGATGAAAAAGTGGCTTTGCTCCGAGACACCGGACTAGACCATCTAATCATTCATCCTTTTAGCGCCGACTTTTCGAGAATTACACCTGAAGATTTCATCCGCACCATCTTGGTTCAAAAAATTGGTGCGGTGGGGGTAGTAGCGGGTTACGACCATCATTTTGGTCGCAACCGCGAAGGCGCTTTCCGCGAATTGGAGCAGTTTGCCGAAATGCTGAATTTCAAAGTGCGCGAAATACCGGCATACGTGACTGACGACGTGGCGGTGAGCTCCACCAAGATTCGAGCAGCACTCCGCGAAGGCGATATTTCTCGGGTGAATCAGTACCTCGCTTCTAAGTATTTTCTGACCGGAAAAGTCATTCCCGGAAACCGACTGGGACGAGAACTTGGCTTTCCTACTGCCAACCTGCATATTGAGGATGAGAACAAAATGCTGCCTGCAATCGGCGTGTATGCTGCCAAAGTGGTTTTAGATGGAAAGAAATACCCCGCTATGCTGAACATTGGTACGAGACCTACTGTGGGCGGAACGGGTGTAAAACTTGAAGTACATATTATTCATTACGACGGCGATTTGTATGATCAAGAGCTGCGCCTTATGCTTATAGCTCGGCTTAGAAATGAGCAGAAATTTCAGAGCATTGAACAACTCGTGGTGCAACTGAAGCGCGACCGTGAAGAAACCCTTAGGATTACTGCCAAATGAGATTTTATTGCTGCTTGTTCTTACTACTTATAGGATCTGCATTTGTTAAAGCGCAAACATTTTACTCTCTCGAAGAGGCTAAGAAGCATCCTGAGAAAGTCGAGGTGCTCATTCTGAAAAAAAAGAAGTACAAAGCCTTACCAAAAGAAATTCTTGCATTCGAGAACCTGCGCGTACTGGACCTTTCTAGAAACAAAATTCAATACCTACCGGAAGAGCTGACCGCTTTGAGCAATCTCGAGGAGCTGATTCTCAATAGAAACGACATTCGTGCTTTGCCCAAAGAAATGGGAAAGATGCCCAAGCTCCGGAAACTCGATTTGTGGAGCAATTATATTGATTCACTTCCTGATTCCTTTCATGGCAACACTACCTTGAAACTTTTGGACATGCGGGGCATTGTAGTAACTCCTGACAAGCAAGCGGCTATCAGGCAAATGCTCCCCAACGCTGAAATCCTTTTCTCAAAAAGCTGCAATTGTCATTAAATGCTTATAAGCGAACCGATAGCTGAAGCATGAAGTTTCTTAAAGCTTGCGGGTAGTAGAAATTCTCGGTAATCAGATCTCCGTATATGTAGCTGTAGGTATAGCCGAAGCTTTGATACGCCACATTCATCAGGTTGTTTACCATGAGCCTCACTTGCACTTCTTCCACTTTGGGTAGCTTTATTGAATAGCCAACCAAAAGGTGATTTACCATAAAGGCGGGAATGATGCGGTCCTGATTTGAAGTATTGTCCAGAAACTGCTGACCCACACACTTGCTCACCCACGTGATGCTCCAGTTTTTTGTAGGCTGATATTGCAAGCTGCCTCCGGCAACAATATTCGGCGACAGGGCGATATCCGTTTTCTTGTGGCTGATAACCACAATATCAAAATCATTGGTATAGTCGTAAAGGGTTTCTTCAAATTCGGCAATCTTATTCTGGCTAAGGTTAGCATTGGCACTGAGCAAAAGCGATTTCGAGATTTTGTATGCTCCCTGTATTTCAATTCCTGCGCGGTAACTGTCGGGAATGTTTTGCCTAACCGCTGCCCCCACGTCGTTCAGTTCGCCGGTCACTACTAGCTGGTTGTTGTATTTCATGTGGTAGAGGTTCAGCTCCAAGCTCATCTTCGAATGCTGGTAGCGATAGCCGGCTTCGAGATCAAAAAGTGTCTCGTGTTGCGGCGTAACGCCTGCGGGCGCATCAATAAAATCGCTGCGAACGGGCTCTTTGTTGCCCACTCCGTAGCTCGCATAGGCGCTTTGTTTTTGGTCAATGGTGTAGTGCATGCCCGCTTTGGGATTGAAGAATAGAAAGTGGCGGTCGATATCGAATTGCACCTGATCGTTGTCCACTCCTGAGGCGCGATACTGAACGCTGCGGAGCTGAGCATCAGCAAATAGTTGCCATTTTCCCAAAGCCACATCTGCCTTTAGGTAGTTGTTGAGGTCTTTTTTCACACCGGAATTTTCGTAGTAGCGTGTTCCGGAAGGAATGTCCTGCGCATATTCTGCCCAAATGATTTCTCCAAAATGATCGCCGTAGTACTCGTTGTATCCACCGCCAAAGGTGAAATTCCATGCGCTATGTTGATATTCGAGCGCATAAATGCCTCCAATAAAATGATTGTCGAGCCAGCGCTGACGGATGAAATCAGATTCGTATATCGTATCGCCCGAAGGCATCACAGGATTTGACAATCCATAATCTGAAAAATCATCTTGCTTTCTAAACTGTTCATAATAGCCGCGACCGTAGGTGTAGTGCAGTGCCAGTTTGTATTTCAATTTCGAGTTCAGTTGGTTGTGCCAATGCAACTGATAGTGGTCTTGGGCATAATTGTCTACCTCGTTTTCATAGGTGTAATAATTATAGGTACGGCCTGAATTGAACAGGTTTAATGAATCCTCACTGTCTAGTCCATTGTTCACCACATGCCAGTACATTCCTGCCGAGTCGTTTTCAATGCGCGACTGTGGTGTTCCCCACCAACTTTGATACGTAAGTTCCTTTCCGGCAAAATGGATGAATTTCAACGAACTCTTTTCGCCCAAATAGCCGGCAGAGAAATAATAGGAGGACAAGCTACTGCTGGCGCGGTCGATATATCCGTCGGAATTGATGGCCGATAGCCTTCCTTCAATAATCCAGTGCTCGTTCATGATACCGGTTCCGAATAGCACATTGCGTTTAAAGGTATTGTAAGAGCCACCGCCGAGATTGAGTTCAGCATAGGGTTTCGACTCGTAGCCGGAGGTGAGCAGATTGATGGTGGCGCCAAATGCCGCCGAGCCATTGCTGGAACTGCCCACTCCGCGCTGTATCTGCAGGCTCTGTGTGGACGAGGAAATATCGGGCAGATTCACCCAAAACACTCCTTGCGATTCGGGATCGTTGTACGGAATGCCGTTGATGGTCACATTGATGCGTGTTTGATCCGTACCACGAATGCGAATGTTGGTGTACCCAATTCCCGCACCGGCGTCGGAACTGCTAACAGCCGACACCGTTTGGTCGAGCAACACCGGGATATCCTGACCGAAGTTTACATCAGAAATGTCTTTCTTGCGCACATTGGTAAAAGCTATCGGCGAGGTGGGTTTTGCGAAAAAATCACTTACTGTAACGGCATCTAAGTATTCATTCTTCGGAGTGAGCACAATCTCCAGAAATGCTGTCTTTTCGCTCACCAAAACTGTTAGGCTTTTTTTAGCAAAGCCCACATGCGAAAACTCAATCCTATGCTCGCCCTTCGGGAGCAACAGTTCAAATTCTCCTACATTGTTGGTCAATGAGGAGTGTTGCCCCGACTTCACAAGTACATTGGGTATGGCCTCTTTGTTTTCCCCGCTTGTCACACGCCCTCTAATTGAGCTTTGTCCATATACAAGCGGTATCGCTCCAAGCAAGGCAAGAAATAGTACAAGCACTTTCTTCATGACTAAAGAATTAATCACGAGAAGGGGTAAGCTCGTTGTGGTTTTAAAACAGTTTGGATGAACATTCCCTTGGCAGCATTACCTGCCCAGGTTCATTGGGTATAATCTCAGCCGCCTTATTTCGTGCGGCACCCCTTGTTGAGACAGGGCGAAGGTAAAAACTATTTCCATTCTGCTATCGCCCGCAAGGCAGATTCCAATCGGGCAGCGCCGGAGCCACTAACTATTCTGTATTCCAGCCCCAAGCGGATCAATCCCGTTCTGTACACTTCAAAAATTTCCTGTCTGTCATTGGGGTTTTCGCGCAGCGGATCGGGTGTCCAAGGGATGTCGGGCGAGCAAAGCAGATAAAGCCTGTCCTTTTGATTGCGAAGCCTATCTTCCATCCAGTCGAAATGGTGGCGATACTTGATTTTGGCCCAAAGAAAAATGACCAGCAAGTCGGTATCGAGAACAACAAATTCTGTGCTTTGACTTAGCGCTTGTTCTTCGCTAGCCAATTGTCCGTGTGCTATTTCCTCCAGATCGGCCAATTGATATGCGCGGTCTAATGCACCTAAGTAAATGCGCGCGTATTCTTCACAAGCTTTTGTGCCTTGTTGAATGGTCAACGCGTGCGCAAGGGAAGTTTTCCCGGTGCTCTCCGGCCCGGTAAGCACAATTATTTTTTTGCCAGTTCTTTCTTCCATGTGTTCCATCCCTGTATTGCCAATAGGAGAAACACCGCGAATTGGATGGCGGTTATCCCAAGGCCCTTGTATATATATAATGGTACGGACACCACGTTGCCCACAATCCAGAATAGCCAATGCTCTATTCGCTTGCGCGCCATGAGCCACATTCCTACAAAAAAAGCGGCGGTGGTGAACGAGTCAATTGCGGGCACGGTGCTGTCGGTGAAATTTTTTAAAACAAGAAAAAGTGCGAAAAAACTGATTGCGAAAATTCCGATTGAAAGCCTCCAGCCTGATGTATCCAGCTTGCGAATGGGTGGTTCAATGCGGTTTTCCCTCACGCCCGACCACACCATCCAACCGTAAATGCTCATTACCGAATAATAGGCATTGATGCCCGAATCGGCATACAAACCTGCGCGCATGGTTACATATATATATATAGTAGTAGAAACCAATCCGGTTGGATACACTTTGATGTTGGCCTTTCGGGCATACCACACACTCAGCAACCCAAATAAGGCAGCGACACTTTCGAGCACTATTTCAAAAAGGGAATATTCGCGATAAGGGGAAAGGAGGTATTCCAGCCAATGGCTCATGAAAGGAAAGAATTGAAGCTTAAAAACAAAGATTTCATTGTGCTGTTATGAAATGATAAATTTGCACACTCAAAAAAATAAAAGACCAACATGAAGAACACAAACCTTGAAACTCAACTCAAGTACAAAGTAAAAGATATTTCGCTCGCCGATTGGGGAAGGAAAGAAATAGAATTGGCAGAGGCAGAAATGCCAGGCTTGATGGCGCTTCGCGACGAGTACGGAAATGAGAAGCCCTTGAAAGGCGCTCGTATTGCCGGCTGCTTGCACATGACCATTCAAACAGCCGTGCTAATAGAAACCCTCATTGAACTTGGAGCAGATGTTACTTGGTCTTCATGCAACATTTTCTCTACGCAAGACCATGCTGCCGCAGCAATAGCCGCCGCCGGCATTCCTGTTTACGCATGGAAAGGCATGAATGAAGAAGAGTTTGATTGGTGTATTGAGCAAACGCTTTTCGC
>CAZBBV010000109.1:0-6370 GCA_964490025.1 uncultured Cryomorphaceae bacterium
GAGAGGTGGTGGGCATCACCAAGTTTTGCGTGCATCCCGAAGAATGGAGGGCTCAAAAAGAAATCGTGGGTGGGACGAAAAAGCTTCATTTGGAACGCATTGCCGCATTACAACCCGACCTGATAGTAGCCAACCAGGAAGAAAACACCAAAGAAGATGTGGAATGGCTTATGGGGCGCTTCCCTGTGTGGGTATCGGATGTGCGGGACTTGCGCAGCGCTACCGAAATGATTCGACAACTAGGCGAGCTGACCTGCAGAAAAGAAAATGCCCACACCCTGGCCGATACCATTGATTATTTGCTGCAAAAGCTTCCCGTAAGACCAAGACAAAAAGCGCTGTACCTCATCTGGCGCAAGCCGTGGATGGCGGCAGGCACCGACAGCTACATACACCATGTGATGCAATGGGCGGGCTACGACAATGTGCTTACGCCCGCCCATGGCCGCTACCCCACACTTAGCGACGAAGACATCCGCGTCCTGCATCCCGACACCGTGCTGCTGAGCAGCGAACCCTATCCCTTCAACTTTGGCCACAGAGTAGAATTGCGCGCTCTGCTGCCCCAGGCCAACATTGAAATGGTGGACGGCGAGCTCTTTAGTTGGTATGGCCCTAAGATGCTGGAGATGGTGGGTGTATTGGGGAAATAAAATTTTTCCTTGATCCCTCCGTAGAAAAAACATCAGCTTGAGAATCGGTAGCCGGACTCAGTGACGGCCCTTCTTTTTAACCTACATTTACTGAGTCCAACCATGAACTCCACCTTATGAAATTATACATCAAATACATGGTTAGCCTACGGTGCAAACTTGTGATAAAAGACGAGCTGAAAAAGCTTGGATTGCACTACTACAGCCTGGAGTTGGGCGAAGTGGACATAATTGAAGAAATTACGCCTGAGCAAAGAGAAAAGCTCAGCGCGGCTTTACTGAAGGCAGGCCTGGAGGTGCTGGATGACAAAAAAGGGATTTTGATAGAAAGAATTAAAAGCATCATCACCGAGCTGATTCATTATTCTGACGAAACGCTAAAAATTAATTTTTCGGACTACCTGGCCGAAAAGCTGGACTACGACTACAACTACATGGCGGCGCTGTTTGTGAAATCGACCGGGCTTACAATTGAGAAATATGTCATCCTACACCGGGTGGAATACATCAAGGAATTGTTGTTGTACGACGAGCTCAATATTTCTCAAATAGCTAAAAAGCTGGGATACAGCAGCAGCGCACATCTTTCCAATCAGTTTAAGAGAACCACCGGACTTACCCCCATCTATTTCAAGAAAATAAAGCAGTTCAAAAGGAGAATAGCGCTCGAAAACCTGTGAATGATGCAAGTATATATAGCAGTTGTGTAATAGCGGACGACTAATACATTCCAACCTTTGTCTCAACAACACAAAAGTAAGCGCAAGATGAAAGATGGAGGCAGTAATCTAAACGAGGGGAGCAGAAACAGCCAGAAGGACAATTCTAGAAATACCGAACTGGAGAAGTCGAAGGCGCATGTGATCATTGAAATTATTGAATATGTAGCCAATTCGGTGGTAAGCCGAACGATTATTAAGAAGACCACCGGAAACATGACCATCTCTTCGTTTGACGTGGGTGAAGAGCTGACAGAAAAAATTTCGCCTTATGACAATTATATCCAGATTATAGATGGGGCTGCAGAGTTGGAAATAGACAACACAAAATATATCCTTAGGGCTGGGCAAGGCATTATTATCCCTGCTCATTCGGTGCATAGCTTTAATGCCAACAAGCAGTTCAAAATGATATCGACTGTGATAAAAAGTGGATACGAAGAAATAGAATAATCAAGAACTTTGAAAAATACCGGTACCACTGCTTTACTAAAATCAAAATTTATTTACTTTTTTATTAAAACCTTTTGAAGCTTTACATTAAATATATGGTCAGCAACCGCTGCAAGGACTTGGTGAAGAAAGAACTAAAAATTCTTGGCCTTCACTTCACCACAATATACTTAGGGGAAGCATCTATTCAGGAGGACATTACCACTGAGCAAAAACAATTATTGGCCAAGGCGCTTGCCAAATCGGGATTGGAGCTGATGGACGACAAGGAGGGCATATTGATGGAAAAAATAAAAGGCTCTATTGTGGGGTTGATTCACTACAGTGATGATGTGAAAAAAGTAAACTTCTCCACTTATTTATCGAAGCGATTGGGCCTTGACTACACTTTTATATCTCAAAAATTTTCAGAGATAGAGGGCATTACCATTGAGCAATTCATCATTCGCCATAAGATAGAAAGAGTAAAAGAGCTGATACTCTACGACAAGCTTAGTCTAACCGAAATCGCCTGGAATCTTCAGTACAGTAGCGTGGCCGCTTTGTCCAATCAATTCAAAAAATTTACCGGACTTACGCCTACCCAGTTCAAATCGATAAAACTCGAACACTAGGCTTTTTGCATTTTGTTTGAATTATGCAATTCTCCCTTACAATAATGCAACAGATGAGGCCGTGTTCCGTCTAACATTTGTGCTGAAATCAAACAGATCATTTCACATGAAGAAATTTCTCTACTCTATCTTTTTTGCTCTTGCCACCACAACATTATTGTGCGCACAAAATCCGCTGGCCAAAGGGCAAACCCAATTGAACATGGGCATTGGATTCTCCAACTGGGGAGTGCCCGTATACTTTGGTTTCGACCATGGCGTGCATCCCGACATCACACTTGGTGCCGAGCTTTCTTTCAGAAACTATAATGAAAGATGGAACAACAACCGCTACGATCACTCCATCATAGGCATATCCGGCAACGCCAACTACCACTTTAACACCATCATGAACATATCCCCGGAATGGGACTTTTATGCCGGTTTGAACTTGGGATTCTACCATTGGAAATCGGACAAAGACTATAACGGAAGCTATACTTCGGGCCTAGGACTAGGTGGACAGATTGGCGGTCGCTACTTTTTCAACGACAAGTTCGGAATCAACCTTGAATTTGGAGGTGGAAATGCCTTTTCCGGAGGAAAGTTTGGCCTTACTATAAAACTTTAATCGACTTTTTTAGGGATGGTTTTTTGGTTTTATGAAAAAGGTGTCGCTATATGCGGCACCTTTTTTTTACACCTATATCAAGCAAGTCAAACCGGCTTTGTCCCACTTCTAACTTTCTAATATTGTATAAATTATACAATTCTATCCCTGAATTGTATAACATTTCAGGAGGCTTGGCATCTCACCTTTGTGGAGTGAAAATTCATTCACACAATAACTCATTCAATCATGAAGAAAATTTACATTTATGCTTTATGCTTCTCTTTTTTAGCCCTGGGCACAAAAGTAAAAGCACAAAGCGACGACAATCGAAACGAGCTGGGCATTGGTATCAAGGCCGGGATTAACAACTCAAATGTTTGGGACGAACAGAAAGAAGACTTCAACGCAGACTCCAAGATTGGGTTTGTTGGAGGTGCATTTCTCAGTATTCCCTTAGGTAGAATTATCGGATTTCAACCGGAGCTTCTCATCTCACAAAAAGGATTTCAGGGGTTTGGCCATCTATTAGGAACGCCATACTCTTTCTCCAGAACCACCACTTATCTAGCTGTTCCACTGCTACTTCAAGTGAAGCCTTCGAAATTTATTACCGTAGTAGGTGGGCCTCAGTTCTCATACTTACTGCATCAGAAGGATGTGTACACCTTTGGTGCGAATAGCGTAGAACAAGAGGAAGAATTCAGAAACGAGAACATTCGTAAAAACATCATGGGCTTCACTTTAGGTGCTGATGTCAACTTGACCTCTGCTATTGTTATTTCGGGCAGAGTTGGTTGGGACTTCCAGAACAACAATGGAGATGGAACCTCTACCACGCCACGATACAAAAATCAGTGGTTGCAACTAACGCTTGGATACAAATTCTAATCATATAACCGAAATATATCATGAGCAGTTTACTCTACACCGTAGCCATTATTTTGATCATTCTTTGGGCCATTGGATACCTTGGGTACAATGCCGGAGGCATGATTCACATCCTCCTCGTAATTGCCGTAATCGCAATAATACTGAGGATAATACAAGGAGGTAGAATAGGATAAACTCAGTTCTCATTCTCCTTATAACAGACCCTAGTAGACAGGAATGGAAGCATGCCTGTCTACTTTCTGTGATCTTCAAGTTTGTAACAAAACAATTTTCAAATCACCTATTTATTCATCCTAATCGGAAAATTCCGAACTAATTTTAAAAACTATAAAATGAAAAATATTCTAAAACACCTGACAGCTGTAGTCCTTGTGACCACGGTACTCATAGGTTGTAAAAAAGACACCTTCGTGGAAGACATTGGTTTGTGTCCGCTAGTGGTATCGACTGATCCGGCAAACGGGGCTACCAATGTGCCTCTAAACCATATTATCACCATTACCTTTAATGAGGCAATGGATCCGGCCACCATCACGCTCCAGGCAATCATTATATCAGGAGCTACTGTGGTTCCCGGCACTTTGACCTATAGCGGACTGGATGCTTCGTTTGTACCTTCTGCTCCGCTTTTGGCCAACACCACCTATACAGGGCGCGTGAAGACTTCGGTGAAAGACCCGAAAGGCAACTTTCTTCAGGAGGATTATGTATGGACTTTCAGCACCGGGGTAGTAATTTCCCCAATGGTGATTTCCACCGATCCCGCAAACCTGGAAAACGGCGTGGCGCTCAACAAAGTGATTTCCGCCACCTTTAGCATGTCTATGGACCCGCTTACTATTGACGGTGCTTCATTCACAGTGTTTCAGGGCACAAATCAGATTGCAGGGATTGTGGCCTATAGTGGAGTTACGGCTTCCTTTATGCCAACTTCCAACCTTTCGCCAAACACCATATATACAGCCACCATTACCACGGCAGCTGAAAATACTTTTGGGGTGCCACTGGCGGCCAACTATGTGTGGAACTTCCGCACCGATACCATTGCTGCTCCTTTAGTAATATCTACCGATCCGTCGAATGGCGAAACGAATGTAGCACTCAACAAAACGGTGACTGCAACCTTTAGCGAATTGATGAATCCACTGACCATTTCAGGTACCACATTTACACTGAAACAAGGTGTAAACGCCATTGCCGGAGTAGTGACTTACAGCGGAAGCGTAGCATCATTCAATCCTACCACAGACCTTGCACCAAACACTACCTACACAGGTACGATAACCACAGGTGCGCAAAACATCTTCGGTATTCCATTGGTGAACAATTACGTATGGACTTTCCAAACCGGCGCTATTATAGGGCCAATGGTTGTTTCTACTATACCTGTAAACAATGCTATGAATGTGCCCCTAGCCCAAACGCTTTCGGCCACATTTAGCCAAATTATGGATCCGTTGACCATCAATAGTTCAACCTTTACCTTGTTTGACGGATTGACTCCCATAGCAGGTGTAGTGTCATACACAGGGTCGACTGCTTCGTTCAACCCTACGGTGAACTTGAACCCGAACACTACGTACACGGCAACCATCACTACAGGGGCGAGAAACTCTTTTGGTGTGGCCATGGCCGCCAGTTATTCTTGGGTGTTTGAAACCATTACGGGCAACTCTCCAATTGTGACCATTACGGATCCATTGGACAATGCTACAGGCGTGCTTTTGAACCAAACCCTCACCGCTATATTCAGCCAGGTGATGGATCCACTATCTATAAATGGTGCCAGCTTTACCTTGTTTAATGGAATAACTCCTGTTCCTGGTGTTGTGAGTTATGCAGGCAGTACTGCCTCATTCAACCCATCAGGCAACTTGTTGCCAAACACCACCTACACTGCCACGATTTCAAACTCGGTGCAGAATACGTTCGGAGTAAACATGGTGAGCAACTATGTGTGGACTTTCCAAACCATCTCTGTGCTTGCGCCGACCGTGATTGTGACCAACCCGTTGAATAACGCGACCAATGTGCCGCTAAATCAATCGCCTACTGCCACCTTTAGCCAGAACATGGATCCACTTACCATTACCGGTACCAGCTTTACCCTATTCCAAGGGCTAACGCAGATATCAGGCGTGGTGAGTTATGTAGGTACAACGGCCACTTTCAATCCAAACATTGACTTGTTGCCAAATACCACCTATACGGCTACCATTTACAACACAGTGGAAAATACCTTCGGAATGAACATGGTGACCAATCATGTGTGGACCTTCCAAACCCAAACGGTACTTCCTCCTACAGTAGTGGTTACAGTGCCTTTGAACAACGCGACCAATGTGCTGCTTAATCAGTCGGTTACAGCAACTTTTAGCCAGAACATGGATCCGCTTACCATTACCGGTACCAGCTTTACCCTATTCCAAGGGCTAACGCAGATATCAG
>CAZBBV010000110.1:0-6329 GCA_964490025.1 uncultured Cryomorphaceae bacterium
AGCATTTGTGAACCGTGACGCCAGCGTGCAGTCTATTATAAGTGTCATGAACTTGGTGGAATTGAAGCCCGGTGACCCGAATGCGGTGAAAGTGGCGGTAGCAAACGAGATCTTGGGCGGCGGATCGGATGGTCGCTTGTACCTGAATTTGAGAGAAGACAAAGGCTATACCTACGGCGCCTACTCCTCCTACGGTACCGACGAGCTTATTGCCATGACTTCCTGCGAAGTAAGCGTGCGGAATGAAGTGACCGATAGCGCCATTGTAGAAATTCTGTATGAAATGGGCCGAATAGGAAAAGAACCCGTGAGCGAGGAAGAGCTGCAAAGCACTAAGAATTACCTTACCGGAAGCTTTGGCCGATCGTTGGAGAGTCCGGCTACCATTGCCCGATTTGCCAGAAATATTGAGAAATACAATCTTCCAAAAGACTACTATCAGAATTACTTGATAAACCTCAATGCCGTTACTCTTGAAGATGTGCGCGAAATGGGTGCTAAATATTACAGCACCGACCGCTCTACGATTTTGGTTGTGGGCAAATACTCTGATGTGGCTCCGGGACTAAAAAAGTTTGGCAAAATGCGTTTCTATGATGTGTATGGAAACCCTACTGAAGAACCTACCATTGAACTACCTGAAGGGGTCACTGCAGAGTCAGTAATTGAAAACTACATCACAGCCATAGGTGGTAGGGAAAAATTGGCCACCATAATGGACGTGACCATTGAGCAGAAAATTGAAGTACAAGGCTCCGTGCTTTCATTAAACCAGGTTTTCAAATCGCCGAACAAATCCAAGCAAACCATGAGCATGCAAGGCATGGAGTTGTTTTCATCAATCTACGACGGAAAGCGAGTAAAGGCCGTGCAACAAGGCATGCCTGTGCCTGTGGGCGAAGACGAACTGAAAGACTACGATCTCGAATCGCGTTTCGTGCCCGAAATGTTTTACGGAGAACTGGGCCTACAACTCATTTTGAAAGGCGCCAAAGTGATGGACAAAAACAAGGTGTACGAAGTAGAAGTGGTGAAGCCTTCCGGTTCGCGATCGAGCTACTATTTCGATATGGAAACCGGGCTGAAAATTGCCAAGACCGAGATTGTACCGGGGCCGCAGGGCGACTTGGTGCAGAAGACGGACTATCAAAACTACACCGATCACAACGGCATTTTGTTTCCTGACGTTATCATTGTGCCGCTGGGGCCGCAGCGCCTGGAGTCAAAACTTGTAAAAATTGAATTCAATTCCGGGGTGAAGGACAGCCTTTTTAAAATTGAATAAACGCTTCAAATAAGCTGAAAGCGGCCCAGGCCGCTTTCTTTTTTTAAATGGTAGAGAAAAACCCATCCACGTTGGTATCAGGTGGCCATGCTCGAAAAGGCTGGAGCCTTGCTTTGATGGTTCGAAGCGCGGTGGAATACCGCACGCTTATTCAGGAGCTCATCAGAGTAGAGCTACTGGCGCAGTACAAAAAGTCGTTCCTGGGTTTGTTTTGGGTAATCTTCAATCCGCTCATGACCGTTGTGGTTTGGCTTCTGCTATATTTTACCGGGGTGTTCAATCCCGGCCCCACAGCCGTTCCCTATCCGGCCTTTGTTATTCTCAGCGTTTCCATGTGGCAATTGTTTGTCGGACTCTTTGACCAAATAAGCCGAAGCCTCACCTTGAGCGGTCCCATGCTCACACAAGCAGCATTCCCGCACGAAATATTGGTGGTGCAAAAAACTGCGCTCGTGCTTTTTAATTTTCTATTGCCCTTGCTGGCCAGCCTGGTGGTATTGCTGGTCTATGGCAGTTCGTTTTCTATTTCCTCCTTGCTTTTTCTTCCGGCCTTATTGCCCCTCATTCTTTTTGGCATTGCCCTCGGAATGCTCTTTTCCATTGTGGAAGTTCTAGCAGTCGATTTTTACCATGTTGCCCACCGCATCATTACCGGATTGCTAATCTACATCTCACCGGTGGTCTATTCGCCACAGGTAAACAGCCCTATACTTCAAGCGCTTATGGGATACAATCCCTTGAGCTACCTCATTGACACACCGAGAGCACTGCTGCTGAATCAAGATTTCAGTTCGCTCACCGGTTTCTGGATCAGCACAGCCGCCGTGGTTTTGTTCTTTCTCCTTTCGTTGCGTATTTACTTGGTTGGCGAGCGCCAGGTTATAGAACGAATAGTGGTATGAGCGGCGCAACCAACATATTGCTAGAGCTGCGTGGAGTGAGTAAAAAATTCTGCAAAAACCTGAAGCGAGGCCTATGGTATGGCGTACAGGACAGTGTGCATGCCACATTGGGCGTGAACAAGCCTTCATCTACCTTGCGCAAGGACGAGTTTTGGGCCATTCACGACATTTCGCTAAGCCTTCGTAAAGGAGACATCTTGGGTATATTGGGAAAAAACGGCAGTGGAAAAACCACCCTCATGCGGGCCATTTCAGGCATTTATCCTTTTGAGAAAGGCGAGATTGAAATCCATGGAAAGGTGTCCAGTCTGTTTGCCGTTACGGCCGGTATGAATCCACTTTTTTCGGGAAGAGAAAATATTCGTTTGCGCGCAGCCATGTTTGGCATGAGCAAAGCCGAGATCGACCGAAAGATGGACGCCATTATTGTCTTTTCGGAGTTGGAAGAGTTTATCGACTCGCCGTTGGGCCTTTATAGCAGTGGCATGCGCGCACGACTGGGCTACAGCGTGGCGGTGGCCACCGAGCCCGACATTTTTATTATCGACGAAGGCCTTGCAGTGGGCGACGTGGCCTTTCGCGCCAAATGCTTCGAGCACTTGCGTGAAATATCGGCCCATTGTGCCGTTATTTTTATTTCGCACAACATTATGCAAATAGCCAAAGTGGCCAACCGAGCCATGATTATGGAACAGGGCAAGAAAATATTCGAAGACAGGGATGTGCCAACCGTGATTGACCACTACCTGAAAATGAACGTTCGAAGCGCAAAACCATTCGAAAACCAACAAGGAACGACAGCGATTATTCGCAAATTGGAATGGCTCGATAAATCCGAAAACCCTGAAATACCTCATCTCGGAAAGTTGGCATTTCGCGTGGAATACAACATTGATCGCGCCATTGAGCATGCCGTAGGCGTAGTACAAATTCACGACGAAGAGCAGCGAATTGTTTCCGAATCGCGCTCTTCGATTGCTCAGTTCGTGCTGCCCTCAGGCGAAGCTGCGGTTGTGGTAGAGCTGCCCGAGGTGGCCCTTCGTCCGGGCAACTATCACCTGTCCTTTGGCCTGCTCAGTGCAGATGAAAATCAGTTCCTCGCCATGCGCAATTTCGACTTACATTTTCAGGTGGTGGGATACTACCTCGCCGGAGCAACAACCAACCTAAAAGCCAATTGGAAATGAACTGGTTTTCAAAGAAAAATAAGCATTCAAACATCCTTTCGCAGGCTCCGGCACACTTGGAGCTCATCTCCATACACATTCCCAAGACCGCCGGAACCAGTTTTCGATTGATGCTGAAACAGGAATACGGAGAAGCGGGCGCTGTGCGGCTCGACTTAGTGGATGGCGTTATTCGCTTAGAAAATCAAACACTCGATTCACTTCACTTGCCGCCCAATGTTCGCGCCATTCACGGCCACATGTGTTTTGAAGACGTTCAAACCGCTTTCGATCTTTCAGCCACTCCGCTCATCACATGGCTGCGCCACCCGGTAGATCGGGTGCTATCTAACTACTTTTATCTGCTCGATCGCATGCACGATTTTATCCCAAAAGAAAACCACGCCGTGATTCCCCGAATGGTGCGCAGCCTTGAAGAGTTTGTGGAAGCGGAGCCCAATCAAAACCGTATCGCAAAATTTTTGAATGGCGCCACTACAAACGATTTTGCCTTTATTGGCGTGGTGGAACAATTCGAAGCCGACATTCCGCGGCTGGCAGACCTTATGAACTGGAAAAACCGAAGCATACCGAAGGTGAACGAAACGAAAACGGAGCGACCAACAGTGAGTGAAACCATGCGCGCCCACATAGCGGCGCTCAATGCACGCGACATGGAGTGGTATGCGCAAGCATTGTCCATATCAAAATCAGGGAAAGCATGATTTGGTTGGCTTCATTCCCGCGCAGCGGAAACACGTTTTTTCGAAACATCCTATTCGAAGTGTATGGCATTGAGTCCAGCACCTTTCATCAGGAAAACTACCCCGTTGACCCAAACTACGATCAGTTTCAGGTGGTGAAAACACACCTCTTGCCGCATCAGTTGATTCCTGCCGATCCGAACATCAAATCGGTGTACCTGGTGCGCGACGGACGCGATTGCATGGTTTCGTTGGCACACCAGCGCAGCGATATCATTGCCCCCGGCTCCGATTTTTTAGAGAATATGGAAGCCGCCATTCAAGCAGCGGGAGGAAGTTTTTTTGGCGGATGGGGCGAGAATGTATCACAATGGATTGAACGAGCCGATATCATCATCCGATACGAAGACCTGGTAAAAGACCCCATAGGACAAGCAGAGCGATTGCGCGCTATCATGGACCTGCCCGAGCCCATGGTAGACAAGGTGCCTACTTTTGAAAGGCTGAAATTTGGCACGCCTAAATACGGCAGCAAGCAACATATCCTGAAGGACGAAACGGAGCAAAAGGAATTTTCGGGTAAGTTTTTCAGGAGAGGAAAATCGGGTGGTTGGCGCGAAGATATGCCGGCTCATTTGCATGAACTGTTTTGGAGAAAGTATGGCCCTTTGATGGTAAAAATGGGCTATAACCTACATGACGAACACCGGAATATATGCGCCGAGCTGCACTGGGAACTGGCCAAAAAGCTTAACCAAGCCCATGACCCACGCTTGACAGAAGAAAAAGTAAAGGTGCTGATCGAAGCCACCAAGCTTTTAGATTTCTACACCGACGGTGTAAAGCGCTATTTGCTTTCGTTGATTACCGAGTTGAAGGCCATCTCTACCAATCCATACTGGCAGGTCGATCTTCATGTGGCAGGCAAAATAGTCCCAATATCGGCGTTCAGCCCCGAGCTTTTTCAAGAGGAAGACGACCGACATCCTTCCCAAAAAAGCCCCGCCATGCTGGCGAAGAAAATGGTGAAGAATATTTTGCCACGCAAAAGCTACAACCATCTAGCCGAGCTCTACCGAAAAGCGAAATACCGTATTCACTTGAAAACAAGCGGATGGCAAAGAAGCCTGCATAAGGAGGACAAAGAACCATTTTCGGACTACGACCTAATTCATGTGCCGCTATTTCAGAATTACACACCTTTCGAAAAAACCGATAGTCGATTTCTTTTCACCGTCCACGATTTCACACACCGCCTATTTCCGGAATTCCATACCGAAAGAAATATTCACTTGGCTGAGGCTGGCTGGCAGTTTTCGCTAAAGAAGAATGCCCACTACCTGGCCATAAGCGACGCAACCGCCGCGGATCTCATCAACCAATGTCCGGAGTGTGAGGAACGCACATTCGTGGTAAAAGAAGCCGCCGAGTTAGCCCTATTTCAAAAGAACGGCAACGAACATTTGGTTGCCCTAGTGCGCGATAAATATGGTATTGGCGAAGGACCCTTTTTCCTTTGCCTATCCACCATTGAGCCTCGAAAAAATTTGCTACGCACTGTCAAAGCCTTTGTACTTTTTAAGAAAAATAATCCGAAAAGCCCTTTGAAATTGGCCATAGCCGGCAACAAAGGATGGAAGCATCAGGAACTTTTCGCGCAAGAAGAAATTCAACATCCCGATATTGTCTTCACAGGTTATGTGGATGAAAGCCATCTATCGGTGCTCTATTCCGAAGCTTGGGCATTGGTTTACTGCTCGTTGTATGAAGGTTTTGGCTTGCCTGTGCTTGAAGCGCTCAGCTGCGGAATACCGGTGGTAGCAGGAAACAACAGCTCATTGCCCGAAGTGGTGGGCGAAGCCGGCCTACTGTGCCAGGCAGATGATGTAAGCGCCATTGCCGAAGCATTGCAGAAAATGAGTGATGAGCAAATCCGGGAAAGCCTGGCTCAGAAAGCCATACCGCAAACTTTTCAGTTTACCTGGCACAAAACTGCAATTGAAACATTGGACCTCTACAGAAGGATGCTAGGCGTGTAGCGCTTCAATCAAAAACGGCAAAAGCGTGGACGCTTGCGCCAGCAAAGGGCCTCATTAAATTACCCATGGTTCATAGTAATGGGTTTTCTCCAATTTTTTCTTCAAAAATTGGTAAGAAAACCTGAGAGGGTTTTTATGTTTTATTTAAGCACATGTGACCCTCTCCCTAACCCTCTCCCACAGGGAGAGGGACTAATCACTCCCCCGGTTCCGGCAAAACAACCTCTTTGCCT
>CAZBBV010000111.1:0-3823 GCA_964490025.1 uncultured Cryomorphaceae bacterium
TCGAGCGCTTTTACCGCGTGGACAAGAGCCGTTCCCGCGATTCAGGAGGTAGCGGCCTCGGCTTGGCTATCGTAAAGCACATTATTGAAGCGCACAAACAATCTATTACTGTGCGCAGTACTGTGGGCGTAGGCTCTACTTTTTCTTTTACCCTTCAAAAGGCTTAAACAATCTTTTCCAATCTACTGTGGAGGGTTCCATTTTTGGCAAGCCAGTGTATAGTGCAAGCTTCTGTGCCGCATCTGCCAGTTTGAAGGTGGTTTGAGAAATGTTGGGCACATAGCCCTTTTTGTCCATTCGTTCGCTTAGGAATTCTTGCTCCGTTTGACCCGGTGTTGGAATCATTATGGCTCGTTTGCCCCATTGGCAAAGGTCCATCACAGTGCTATACCCCGACCGACTAATCACCACTTTACAATCAGAAATTAATTGCTCGAGCTCGGCATCCAGTGCGTGGTCTTTTATGGTTAATGGGCCATCCACCTCCACTTTACATTCGCCGTCGAACACCCCGCGAACAAGCACGGACTTTCCCGAATAGGCCTTAAGTTCCTCTTTCAGAATTTCCTCCAGCATGGTGCGCTGCGGCTCCGGGCCGGACAATAGGGCTAGGTACTGGAACCCTTCATTCGCATTCGGAGTCTTGGGTTGCAGCCGGCTCAGCGCTCCCAGGTATTCTACTTTCTTGATGCTTTTGTATGGCTTGCTCAGCTTTCCTGTAAGGCTCTTGTCTCCTTCAAAATCGGGAATCCAGCAGGCGTCGAATTTGGCAATGTGCTTCTTGTTCAATGCGCGCAACAGTCGTTGTCCCACCGGCGAGAGCACCCTAATCTGATGCGTGATGAAGATGCTCGGCACTTCGTTGCTGCGACAGCCAAAGCGATTGTCCGAAATGACACCTACAGCGGCATATTTTTTTACCAAATCTTCAGTGGCTTGGCGCTCCTTTTTTATCGCCTTCATAATGCTCGGAATCAACTTGGCAATTTTCAAACTAAAGGAGCCTTTCTTCTGGTATTTAATCTGGTAGTCAGGAAGTTCTTCGTGCGGAAGTTCGGGGAAAGTGCGCTTCAACATCTCCAACGCCTGGCCACTACTGGCCAGCACCGGAAGATAGCCATGAGCAAGTAGCTGGTGTACAATGGGCACACAACGGGTGGCATGGCCAATTCCCCAGTTGAGCGGGCAAACAATTACTGCGGGATTCGGTTTATTTTCCATTCCTGACATTGATCATAAAAAGTAGATGATTCATAAAAATACTTTTGGCGCTTTCAAATCCGGGAATATCTTTGCCCTAATTTTTAACAATTCTAAATAACGAGTCGAAAACATGGTAAACAAACTACAAACGCTGGTGATTGCTGTTGGATTGCTGTTATCAAATCTTTATGCTTTTGCACAAACATCTCAAAGCCTGAGTATGGGCCCGGGTTACTCCATTGACGCTTTTTACAAAATGAGCGACGGCACCGTTACCCAAGTGCCGGCCAACAATTGGGATATTGCCTTTACCACCAATCTTTTTGATGCCAGTATCCGCCTAAACGAAGCGAAAGGCTGGGAACTATATATAGCCTCAGATGATGTGGCAGATTGGGACGACATAGACACCACCGGACAGACCTGGGAGCTTTTGGTAAACTCAGACGAAATGTGGGAAGAAGGCGCTTTTAATGCGCAATCTTCGGGTGGCTTCAACTATGGTTGGGGCAATTACAATCCTGTGAACCATGGCGTTACCGGAAGTCGAATTTTTATTTTGAAAAACCTGGCGGGTGATGTGAAGAAGGTAGTGATCGACAACATGACCTCGCAAGGCGTTTACAACTTCCGTATAGCCAACCTAGACGATACAGGTCTGATAACAGGCTCTATCAACAAAATGAACTACAGCTCAAAGCATTATATATACTACGATATCGCTACTGCAACTGTGGTAGATCGCGAGCCGGCCAAAGCCGATTGGGACATGGTGTTTATGCGCTACAAAACCAGCGTGGCTCCTGGTCAGCCGCCCTATTTGGTTACCGGGGTGCTAACGGCTCCTAGCGTGAAAGTTGGCAAAAGAATAGGCGTGCCTTCTAGCGATCCCGGCTACTCTGCCTTGACTTTTCAGGACAACATCTCAGAGATTGGCTACGGCTGGAAGTATTTCGATATGGGCACTTTTACCTTTTTGATAGAGGATTCATTGGCCTTTTTCGTTCAGAATTCTGCCAGCGAAATCTATCAGATATACTTCACGTCTTTTGCCGGTTCTTCCACAGGAAATGTGACTTTTATGATTTCCAACGTACTGAATGTAAGCGCAGAAGAGCTCTCGAAAAATGAGCTTATCGTTTTCCCGAATCCTGCCTCAGATTACATAAAAATAAAAGGTGAGGGCGAGCAAGGCACCTACATTGTGGAGTTGGTGGATATGAACGGTCGCGTGATCCGCTCTGCTGAAATAAATGATCAGGAGAAACTTTCCCTATCGGGCGTGGCAACCGGCACCTACTTCGTTCGCGTGAATCAAGGTGGCGACATCCATATTCAACCATTGATCATTCGATAAAATCTGCGCTTTGAAGATTCGCGTTTTTACCGCTACCCTTCTGCTTTTTTCCGGCATGGCCATGGGTCAAAACACCCTTGTGCAAGTGCGCTCGGATAAGGGCGAAGCTGTGGAGTATGCGCATATTCAAACCAAGGCATTGAGCGGCGGCTCCGCGGTATTTTACACCACCGACCAAAACGGAATGGCACGTTTCAACTGCACCGAAGCGCTGGAGCTCACCATTTCCTTTATCGGCTTTCTGTCTGTTAAAGACACCATCTATAGCGGCGGCGAATACAACTTCACCTTAAAGACCGATCCTATTGGACTTAGTGAAGTGGTGGTCACCGCACAATACGCCCCTGAAAGTGAAAAGAACAGCATTTTCAAAGTAAAAGTGCTGGGCCAAAAGCAGATTGAAAATCGGGCTGCCGTGAATCTTTCTCAACTTCTGGAGAACCAATTGAACATGCGCATTGCCAACGACAATGCCATTGGGTCGAGTGGAATCACCATGCAGGGTTTGGGTGGAGAAAACGTAAAGATTCTTATCGACGGCGTGCCTATGATTGGTCGTTTGGATGGCACATTGGACTTGAACCAGGTGAATTTGGCCAACATTGATCGTGTCGAAATTATCGAAGGCCCACTTTCAGTAGCTTATGGCAGCAGTGCTCAAGGCGGGGTCATTAACCTCATTACCAAAAGGCCTCAAAGTCAACGCCTGTTTGCTTCAGCTGATGGATACTACGAATCGGTAGGAGTGTACAATTTCAACGGTTCTACCCGCTTTTCCAACAAGAAGAATGGCTATAAGCTTAGCGCCTCCCGGAACTTTTTTCAAGGCTATGACCCGGTAAACAACAGCCTGCGCAACAAGCAGTGGAACCAGAAGGAGCAGGTTTTTGGCGAGTTGGGCTACACCCACTATGGCAAGCGCTGGGAATGGAGTGTGAACAGCCTGCCGCTGTGGGAACAGATAAAAGACAAAGGCGAGGTGGATGCGCAGAACAAAGCGCAGGATGTGTATTTCGATACGCGCCGCTGGATGAACACCGCCGGATTAAAAGGTCGAATAAACGAAAAGCGATACCTGGAAGTCTTGGCGGGTTACACTTATTATGACAGGATAAAGAACACCTATATCAAAGACATGGAAACGCTCGACCAGGTGCTGAGTGCCAATCCCAGCGCCCACGATACTTCCGTATTTACTTCCTGGATGAGCCGCGCCACCATGAGCGAGCAGATAAACACCTCGTGGGCCTACCAAGTGGGCTA
>CAZBBV010000111.1:3923-6316 GCA_964490025.1 uncultured Cryomorphaceae bacterium
TTTGTGGACGTGAACCACAATGTGCAGGGCAATGACGATTTGATGGCTGAAGACGGTCATAACCTTACCCTGAATGCCTCATGGACCAAGGGCAAACAGCAAAAAATGCTCAAGCTGGAAGCAGGTGCTTTTTACAACTATATCAACAACAAAATCCAACTGGTGTATGTGGGCCCCAATCCTATTGATTTTGCGAACACCAATCTGGGTACTTTCGAATCGCTAGGCGGAAAAGTGAGTGGCAGCCTGGCCTACCACCCACACATTGAGTGGCAGGTGGGCACGACGCTTACCGGAATTCGCTCGAGCGAGCAAACGGAAAGTGAGTTCTACTTCACACCCGAGCTGAACAGCACCATCAACTATTTCGCCTACAACAAGTCGCTCACAGTGGCCTTGTTTTACAAGCTCAATGGCGCTGCCCCTCAGTTTGTAAATTCCGATACCGGCACAGAAATTAGGTACTTGCCTGTTTTCCACATGATGGACCTTACAGTGAGCAAAAGGCTGCTTCAAGGCAGTTTGTTTCTATCCGCAGGGGCAAAAAATCTATTGGATGTGACCAACATTGGTTTTGAAAACAGCAGTGGTGGTGTGCATTCTGCGGGAGGCATGAGTCCTGTTAGCTGGGGAAGAACTTTCTTTGTGAGCTTAAAATACCAACTCGATAAAAGTTTGAAATGAGGAGATTACTCTTATTCTTGATTTTACCGGCTTTAGTGGCGTGCGAAAAGAAGGATAAACCCATTGTTCCTATTGTCCCTGCCAATGTGGAGGAGAATGCTATTCAGATGGGCAATCTGTATGAGCGACAAATATTTTTCGATTTGGGCACCAATGCACAAGTGAAAAGTTCGGATAAAATGGCCTGGGATCTCGCCTTCGAAACAACACAAAATGGAAGGCTCATAAGACTCAACTCTTCCCGGAGAATGGTGGCTTCCCAAACCGGAATTTCAGATTTTGCACAAGTAACAAACGCCAACCAGGCTGTAGAATGGAAATGGGACCACGCGAACGGATCGCCCGATTTGACCGCCATTGGGCAATGGTGGGACAGCAATGGCAATTGGCTGAATGAAGTTTACCTCATTGACCTGGGCTTCGATTCAGAAGGAAACCTGCTCGGTTATCGGAAACTACAGATAGTGGAAGCTACACCCACTTATTTCCGCATCCGTTTCGCCAATCTAAATGGCTCAGACGAGCAAACTGTGGATGTAATAAAAGAAAGTGAGAGAAACCACTCTTGCTACAGTTTGATCAACAATACGACAGTCGATTTTGAACCTGAGACGGAGGCTTGGGATATCCTTTTCACCAACTACACCGAAACACTTTGGGATGGCGCCGACTCCGTTTTTTACCTTGTTACGGGTGTGCTTATCAATCCTGCCGGAGTAGAAGTGGCATTTACCAACAGTATTCCTTTTGACAGCCTATCGCTTGAGAATATCCCAGAACTCACCTTTAGTTCTGCCCAAAATGCGATTGGCTACGAGTGGAAATATTTAGACTTCAATACCTTGATTTATACTGTAGAACCTGATTTTCTCTACGTAATTAAGGACATGAACGGCGATTTCTACAAGTTTAAGTTTGTTGGTTTCTACAACGATATCGGCGAAAAGGGCGCTCCCGCATTCCAGTTTCAAAGGCTGTAGGCAATGGGCAAAAACAAAAAGAAAAAGTTTGCTGAACTGGAAGTGCTGGACAACGTGATTCAGCCCGGTCGCGAAATGTTGCAACAGGAATTGCCTCAAAGAGGAAAATGGTCTGCGGAGTTTTTCAAAAACGACAAGCCCATAGTGCTCGAACTCGGCTGCGGAAAAGGGGAATACAGCCTGGCATTGGCACAGCGATATCCTGAAAAGAATTTTTTGGGTATTGACCTGAAAGGAGCCCGCATTTGGTCGGGCGCGAAGCATGCCAAGCAGCAGGGAATACAGAATGTTGGATTTTTGCGAGCGCCCATTGAGCTTATTGAAAATGTGTTCGAACCCGGAGAAGTAGATGAAATTTGGATCACCTTCCCCGATCCGCAAATCAAGCTGCGCCGCACCAAGCACCGCCTTACCAACCCTTCTTTTTTGGCCCGATACCGAAACATCCTGAAGCCTGGGGGAATCGCGCATCTCAAAACCGACAGTGAGTTCTTACATGGCTACACTTTGGCCCTGCTCGAAATGGGTTTAGGAAAACTCTCCTTTGCCAACCATGACATTTATAGCATTCCCGATCTGCCGGAAATTCTATCCATAAAAACCGCCTACGAGAAACTTTTCCTCAAAGAAGGAAAGGCGATTACCTACCTTTCGTTCACTTTTTAACGAGCCATGGAAGAAGGTTTTTTCGAAAGAGTATACGCTGTAGTGCGTCTCATTCCCTATGGC
>CAZBBV010000112.1:0-4644 GCA_964490025.1 uncultured Cryomorphaceae bacterium
ACAGTGAACACCAACGCCAATGGCTATTACACCAATACATTTGCTGTAGGCACCACTGCTGCGCTCATCATTTATTCACCCGATTGTAATGGAGCCATGTTGTCGCATATGCAACTGCTGCAACAAATTCAGCCGCAGCAAACGTATTCGCACAATTTTACCTACTGTGCCAATACCTTTCCAACGCCATGCACGAGCAGTATTTCTGCGCAAATCGGTGGAGCGCCAAACTATCAGGTGGTGTTTACTGGAACGCACAATTTTGCGGCAAATGTCTTTGCCTGGGATTTTGGCGACAACACCACCAGTACGGCGTCAAATCCGGTACACAACTATTCGGGCCCCGGCACCTACTATGTTACACTTGTGGCTTCAGGGCCTTCGTCTAATCCTGCCGGACCGTTTTGCACCACCAGCTCTACCTACACAGTAGTTATTGGCAATCCGCCGAGCAATTGTCAAGCGAATTTCACAATCGACACCGTGAACTCGCTACCGGGAACAGTGGTGGTGTGGAATACCAGCGTAATTCCTGGCATGTTGAATCAAGTGAGCTATTTGTGGAGCTTTGGAGATGGCACCACCTCAACCCAAGCATTACCAACACACACCTATGCCAACCCCGGCATCTATCAATTGTGTTTGACGATTAATGCAACAGGCTCAGGACTAAGTTGCACCTCCTTTCATTGCGATACCTTGGAAGTGGACAGCAATGGCAACCTGATCTACAAAGGCTTTGCAGGCTTCCAGCTTGTGGTGCTCGATCCGGAGACCATTGGCGCCGAAGAAAATGAGATGAACTTTGTGCTGTATCCGAATCCTGCTAAAGACGCTTTGAAATTGGAATTGCAAAGCAACATGAGCGAGACGACCATTCGCGTATTCAATGTGTTGGGCATGGAAGTGAGAAACATCAGCACAGGCGAGCTTATGCAAGGACAAATTATTGAATTGCCCATTGGCGACCTTGCCCCGGGTAACTACTGGCTGAGCATAGAAAGCAATAGCGGTGTGCGCACCGAGCGCTTCATGAAGCAATAAAACGAACGTGCTTTTTGAGCAACCGCCTGCCCGTGTGAAACGGATAGGCGGTTGCTCTTATTCAAAATGAAATAGTAATGACCCTAAACGAAGCCATTGAAGGATGCATCCGCAGCGACCGCCGCGCACAGGAATGGCTTTACAAGTTTTGTTACGAAAAATATTTCCCCACCTGCTACCGCTATTTCAACCACATAGAACAAGCAAGGGAAATGGTCAACTCAGGGTTTATCAGCTTGCTCTATGCACTCGATAGCTACAACCCTCAACTAGAGTTTGACCCCTGGGCGCGAAGAATATTTGTGAACCAATGTTTGGATGAGATTAGGGCGCAAAATAGGCATCAGGAGAAATACACGCACTTGCATCCGGAAGCCTGGGAATATGTAAAAAACCAAGTGATGCATGTGCCCGCAGAAACCCAGTCGTATTGGGTGTGGATAAACGAATTGCCGGAAACGGAAAAGATAGTTTTTAACCTATTTGCCATAGACGGCTTTAGCCACAAGGAAATATGCGACCAATTGAACATAAGCGAGCGCAGCTCGAAGCGCTACCTGCAGCAGGCACGCACAGCCCTCAGGGAAAAAATTGAAAAATCGGAGAAAAGAACCGTAAAAGCTAACGGAGATGAAAGATGAGATGAAAGACATAGACCAGCTTTTCAGAGAAAAACTGGGCGCCAGTAGCGGTAAGTATCAGGCCGGCTATTGGACCAAAATGGAAGCTTTGCTGGCAGGCAATGGGGCCTCAGCCCTGTGGCGCAATGTGCGCAATGCCTCCATGCTATTGCTGTTGGCCGGCATAGTGGCCATTGATTTTTTCGTGCCGAAGGATGGCCTACGCTATAACCCTGCGAACACAGTGGTGCAAGCGGCCGAAGTGCAGGAAACAACCATTGCCGCCAAAGCAGAACCTGTGGCAGAAAGTCAAATATTGGTCACAGAAAATACCGCACAAGGCAGTGCGACACCTGAACAGCCAAAAATGGCTTCAACAAATCCCGGTAAAAAAGAAACTCCTAAAGCTTCAAATGTAATTTCTAACCAACCGAACGAGAATTCAACTCAAGTAATAAAGGAGGAAAAGCCATTGGAAAGCGAAGAAAATTTCGCCCTCCTAGGGGAAGAGACTATGGCACACGAGCCAGAAAATGAAATTGAACAAGCAGAAGAAATCCAAGAAACAGCCATAGTTTCAAATGAAACATTGGAAGCTACTGATGCGACAGAAGAAAAGGAGGAAATAAACGAGATAGAAAATGCGCAAACGGAAGAAGCGGTGGAAACGCCGGTACTTGCCGCCGAAGATGAGATAGATCCTTTGCTGACCAAAGATGCTGCCAGCAGGTTTTTTGTTGGCGCCTTGGGTTATGGCGGATCGGCTATGCGCATGCTAAGTAGCGAGGACAGCGATTTGGAGGCGCGTAAAGAGGCTGAAGAAAAGGCAGGTCTTTACACTTCCGCTCAAATTCATTTGGGTTACAGCTTTGGAAATTGGTCCATCATGACCGGAATTGGCCAATGGACGCAGGAGGAAAAACTGAGCTACACCAATCAATTGAATGGCAATCTGCCTGTGGACAACGGCTTTTGGGACATCAACAGCCAAACCATTACCACGGTCGATTCCAATTGGGTTATAGAAGGAATTTATCAAGGCCATTGGAACTACGACTCTACCAGCGTGACCTATGTGGACAGCACCTACATCACCCAATGGGATACGGCCTTCGGCGCCTACGACAGCGCCATGGCCGCCTACAACGGCACTCACCGCCTGCGCTATATCGAAGTGCCCATTATGGCCAGTTACCGTCTGCCGCTCAAAAAATTCGACCTTGAATTATCAGCAGGAATGTCGTTAGGATTTTACAGCTCCAGCGCCGGAAAATCATACTTGAATGCCAATCAAAGCGCTGTGCTCAGTTCGAAAGAACAGAAATCGCTTTTCCAATCTCCCGTGTACAGTGCGCTATTTGGCGTTGGCATTGCCTATCCCATTTCCCGTCATTGGGAGCTTTTGGCACAAGCACAAGGGCGATATACCTTGAACAGTGTGACGAACACCACCGCTTGGAGCCAGCGCTACTTGCAATATGGATTGGGCGCCGGGATTAGATATAGGTTCTAGGTAAGCTTAGCCTGGCTCTTACCTTCTTAACCTGACGCCCCTTGGGAGAAGATTCTAGAAGTAGACAAAAGATAGATGCTTCGTTGCTCTCAGCATGTCAAAAGATGAATAGCACAAAATCAACTTGTCCTTCTGAGCGAAGCGAAGAATCTCATATAAGAGAAGACGAGATGCTTTTCACGAAAGCTTTCGGGGTCTGCAGGGAAAAAGGCTGAACGCCCACCCCACTTCCATGACTTAAGACTTAAAATTTACGACTTAGGACTGCGCTAGGCGCCTATCCTTTCACCTCCTCTTTCCCATCTGCATGGCGGGCAAAACGGCCTTTGTCGCGCGGATGCACCTGGTCGTACTTAGGCCAAGGCCATCCGCCAAACTTGGTGCGGTGGTAGTCGTCGAAGGCTTGTTGGATTTCTTCTTTGGTGTTCATCACAAAAGGGCCGTATTGGATCACCGGTTCTCCGATAGGTCGACCTTGCAACAGCAATATACTGGTAGGCTGATTGCCGGCTCGAAGCGATAGCGCCATGTCGGGCTGTACTTCAATAGCGTGGTAACGCGGGATGGTTTTGCCGGCAAGGTTCAGTCCTTCGCCCTGATAATAGTATAGTGTTCTATTGATACCCGCCGCTGCTGCCGGTAACGTCCAAATGGCATTTGCTTCCATTTTAATGTTCCAAACGGCTACGTGGTTATTGGCATCTGCCGCCCATGAATCGGGTGGTGGTGCTGGCGCTTTCTTTCCGCCCAATGTTCCTGCAATCACCTCTACTACGGTTTTCAATCCCGCATTGTCCCGGTGTTCGTAGTTGGGTATCGTTTCTGCCCACAGCATCTTAAAGTGGGGCTGCACCATTTTGTTTCGACGTGGCAGGTTGAGCCAAATTTGGAATAGCTCCATAGGATTTTCCTTGTCCTTATGAATGAGTGGAAACATCTCCGAATGCTGTACGCCGGCGCCGGCGGTCATCCATTGCACGTCGCCGTAGCCATAGCGACCGGCAGCACCCAGGCTGTCGGCATGGTCCACAATGCCTTCGCGCACAACGGTGATGGTTTCAAAGCCGCGGTGTGGATGGCCGGGAAATCCGGGAACCGTCTTCCCGTGGTACATGCGAAAACCGTCTTTGATGATGAAGTCGTCGCCCAATGGGCGGTCTTTCACAGAGGTGGCAGGGCCCATCACGTCGTTACCGCGTGGGAACTTATCCTCATGGTGTACACAAAACAGGAAGGGATCGGCGGTTTCCCACTGAAAGCCCAATGGACGTATTTTCTTGATGGGTTCTGCAGGCATGTCTTCTTCTTTTATGGCATTCGTAACGCCCTGCAAGGGCATGGCTATGATGGTGGTAAGCCCCAATCCGAGTCGGGAAAGGAAGCTGCGGCGCGGCAATTTTTCGCTCATATCTTTTTCATTTTCAATAATAAAACAATGAAAAACAGGGTGAAACTACAAAAGTTCCA
>CAZBBV010000112.1:4744-6294 GCA_964490025.1 uncultured Cryomorphaceae bacterium
AGGTCGTCCATGGTTTCGCGGCGGCGGATGAGGTGGGCCTTGCCATGGTGTATCATCACTTCAGCCGGACGAAAACGCGAGTTGTAGTTGGAGGCCATGCTGATGCCATAAGCCCCGGCATTCAGAAAGCAAAGGATGTCGCCCGCACGCACCTCGTTGAGCTTGCGGTCCCAGGCAAAGGTGTCGGTTTCGCAGATGTAGCCCACCACGCTGTAGATGCGCTGTACGCCCTCGGGGTTGCTCACATTCACTATGTGGTGGTAAGCGTCGTATAGCTTGGGGCGCATCAGGTGGTTGAAGCCCGAATCCACGCCGGCAAACACAGTGCTGGTGGTTTGTTTCACCACATTGGTTTGCACCAGGAAGTAGCCCGACTGGCTCACAATAAATTTTCCCGGCTCGAACCACAGCTCCAGTTCACGGCCGTATTCTTTGCAAAAGAGACGGAAGCGCTCAGCCACCTTAGCGCCAATTTCTTCTACCTCGGTCACCACTTCGTCGGGTTTGTACGACACTTTGAAGCCACTACCGAAATCCATAAATTCAAGATCGGGAAACTCGCTCGCCGCCTCGAAAAGGAGTTCAGCGCCGCGCAGAAACACGTCGGCATCCAAAATGTCGGATCCGGTATGCATGTGTAGGCCTGAGACGTGGATGTTGTTGTTTTTCACAATGCGCACCAAATGGCGCAACTGGTGAATGCTGATGCCGAATTTCGAATCGATATGGCCTACGGAAATGTGGGCATTTCCTCCAGCCATAATGTGCGGATTGAGGCGCACACAAACCGGCACGGTGCCGCCGTATTTGTGGCCAAACTGCTCCAGAATCACCAGGTTGTCGATATTGATGCGCACGCCTTCAGCCACCGCCATATCAATTTCTTCCATGCTCACACAGTTGGGCGTGTACAGAATGCGCTCAGGCGCAAAGCCTGCGCGCAGCCCCAGCCACACTTCCTGTATGGACACGGCATCTAAGCCTGCACCCAAGTGGTTCAAAAAGGCCATCACCGTTTGGTTGGTCAGGGCTTTACAAGCATAGTTCAGGCGGAGTTTCACGCCCGGAAAGGCGTTGTAAAGGCGTTGGTAATTGTGCTCGATCACGGATGCGTCGTACACATATAGTGGGGTGTCGTATTGCGCGGCAAGCTCCAGCACATCCACACCCGAAATTTCGTATCGTCCGTTGGTTAGTTTCATGGGGCGAAATTACACAAAACCAAGGGGCATATTTTTAATGGGCCTAAATTGCCGAACCGAATAGAACTAATTAACCTGAATTAGAAGCAGTTCTTTATTTAACTGATCATATAATTCATTCTCCCAATCAACTTCAGTAATTACTGGATAATCATTGCGCAGTCTAAAATCCCACGGTAGGATCAAGACTTTCACTCCATTATTCAATGCATTCGAAGCTAAAACAAAAAGTTCTTCAATCGCTGTATCTCCAAGTGGAATGCAACCAATAGTAGCATCCTTTCCATGAATAAATATATCCCCACCAAGATTGTTTCGGTTATCAATAAGTGCCTTCTCCCGATCAAA
>CAZBBV010000113.1:0-6269 GCA_964490025.1 uncultured Cryomorphaceae bacterium
TATTTCTGGCGAGGCTGGAAGCGAAAATGGATTGTACGGGCCAGGCGGAAATCTTCAGATCAACCAAAATAGCGGTACCATTACCTACACTCGTATCGAGTTTGCCGGTATCGACCTTTCGCAAGACAACGAGTTGAACAGCTTGACCATGGGTTCAGTGGGTTCAGGAACCACCATTCACCACGTGGTTGTAAGCTACGCCAACGACGACGCTTACGAGTGGTTTGGTGGAACCAACAACATGAGCTACTTGATAGCCTACAACACTTTGGATGACGACTTTGACTCTGACCGTGGATTTAGCGGAAACATTCAGTACGGATTGATTGTACGTGAGAAAGCTACTGCTGATATCTCTACTTCAAGAGCATTCGAAGCCTCATCAAACAACAGCGCAAGTGCAAGCCCGCACAGTTCGGCTAAGTTTGCCAACATCACCGTTATGGGTCCAAGACTTTTCGGTTCATCCATCAACACCCTCTACGGTGCTGCGGTTGAGATCAACTCAAACTCAAACATTGAAGTGCATAACTCTATCATCAGCGGCTTCCCAATCGGCATGCGTTTGAACACTGCCGGTCCTGACGGAAAAGTTACAGGCTCTGTGTTTGCAAACAATCCTACCTTGTTCACCCTTTCCGGTGGTAGCACCATTGATACGGCCGCTTTCCTTGCTGCCAACGTAACCGACGCTACTGCTGAGCAAATCTGGGGAACTACTTCTTTCGATTTCAACCCACTTGGGCCAATATTCCAAGCTTCTACTTCACCTTATTTGACAGGCGCACCAAACCTTTCAGCTGCCGGTTTCGAATCACAGCCTTTCTACGGCGCTTTCGGAACAGCTCCACACGCAGGATGGGACTGGAATGGAGGTTGGATTGAGCTTGACCCAATCAATGCCGATTACTAAGAATCAATCATTTTAATACAAAACCCTCCACTACTTCTAGTGGGGGGTTTTCTCATTTAATTAAAGACCTTGATATGAAACGTATCACTATTTTATCGCTTATCGTTCTCTTCGCTTCGGCCTGTAGCAACTACTCGCCTGAAAAAGTCTATAACTCTGAAGAGTTAAAGGAACTCACCGGCACTATGGCTCCCTTCCTGTACAAAAAGCCCGACCATGTGGCTTTTGAAGACAGAACAAAACCTGAAAACCAAAGGCACTATTCGGAAATGCATAACGCATGTAAAGGAAAATTTACCCACCTGATGAAGCAAGGAGACACGCTCTACTTCAATTTTATGTACACAGACATCAGCAGTCTTTACGAGCATTACAAAAGTTTTGGCGGAAAAGCGCTTATTGATGGAAAGGAAGTGCACTACCTCAATCTGTACTACCACACCCCCAGATTGGAACCCAAAGACAGCTCCAAAGTGAATGACCTGTTGTTTGGCGAACTAGCCAAAATTGGCCATGTAAACAAGTATGTGGGCAACCGTGAGCTGATTCATACACCCAATGATGACTTCTATTACGACGTAGAAAACAAGCATTGGGATTACACACCAAATTCCTCATGGAACTTCCTTAAGGAGGTTAAAGAGGTAGAAATGCCGGATACTGCGTCTGTTCAGAAATAAAGCTTGGGGCATGAATTAATGCCAACCTTAATATTCCCTTCACAACAAAAGGTATAATTTCACGGCAAAATACACAGTCATGAAAAAAGCATTACTCTTTCTTGCCATTTCGTTTTCATTCGTAGCCTTTTCCACTAACCACCAGGTTGTTGTGGACAACAACTTCTTCAGTCCGCAAAACCTTACTGTAAATGTGGGCGACACAGTGACTTGGACCAACAACTCAGGACACCACAATGTGAACGGAACGCAAGCTACATTTCCCGGAAATCCTGCCTCTTTTATCAGCGGTGTTCCGGATATGTCATGGACTTATCAATTCGTATTTACAATTCCAGGGGTGTATAACTATCAGTGCGACCCGCATGCGCCTAGCATGGCCGGAACAATTACCGTTTCCGCGCCTCCTGCAGGACCTTGTGGCGACTTGTTCATTTCCGAATACATTGAAGGTTCTTCCAATAACAAGGCAATCGAAGTATACAACCCAACTTCCTCGCCGATCAACCTTTCAGGATATGTGCTAAGTGCCTACAACAATGGCGGAACCACTGTGAGCAATACTTTCAATTTCCCGGCAATAAACCTACCTGCCTATGGAGTATATGTTATCGCCAATGCAAGTGCAACCGCACCATTTCTTTCAGTTTCAGACACTACCAGCCCATTGACGTTTTATAATGGTGATGATGCCATTGTCCTGTTTAAGAACGGCGACACACTTGACATCTTTGGTGTGGTTGGAGTTGACCCCGGAGCAAGCTGGCCGGTGGGAACAGGTGCCACAGCCGATTTTACCCTGGTAAGAAAAGCCACGGTGAATCAAGGACAAAAAGATTGGGCCATTGGTGCAACAGAATGGGATGTATACCCGCAGAACACTTCCATTTACTTGGGTTCGCATTCCTCTGTTTGCCTACCAATCACGGCTTCTACGATCGGATTCGACAACGCTACACTTTCTGTCTCTGAAGATTCGACAGGAATCGTCGTTGCAGGTACTATTGCGCCCGCGCTTAGCAGCTCCCAATCTTTTGCAGTGTATATCAATTACCAATCAGCAAGCTCAGCAGACCTGAATACCCTCCCGGCTGCGGTTAATGACACCATCAATTTCAGCCTTTCAGCCGGCGATTCTACTTTCAGCTTTATCTTAAATATGGTGGATGACACCATTTTTGAAGGCAACGAAACGGCACAATTCCATCTCACGGCCCTTTCCAGTGGCCTTCAATTCGGTCTCACTAGCTCCGTTTCGCTCACAATTATTGACAACGATTCGCCACCGGTAACTACAGGCTGTCTTGATCTTTTCTTCTCAGAATATGTGGAAGGAAGCAGCAACAACAAGGCCTTGGAGATATACAATCCTACCACCTCAACCATAAACCTTTCTACCTATCAGGTTCTGCTCTTTTCCAATGGAGGCACAACTCCATCCAATACCCTGAACTTTCCTGCAAGCACCTTGGCGCCAGGCGCTGTGTATGTTATTGCCAATGGAGGTGCTTCGGCGGCTATCTTGGCTTTGGCGGATACGCTATTCGGTGTAACCAACTACAATGGAGATGATGCTATAGTACTTATGAATGGCACCGACACCTTGGACATTATCGGGATTGTGGGCAATGACCCGGGAACGGAATGGCCTGTAGGAACGGGATCAACTTTGAATAACACCCTGAGAAGAAATGCCACTACCCAAGGCGGCACTACAAATTGGGCTATCAGTTCTACGCAATGGGATGTATATCCAATAGACAACATAGCCGACCTTGGCGCACACACCATGATACCTTGCGGTGCCAGCGCCGATCCAATTGTTGGATTTTCGAGCTCGGGAATAAGTGTTAATGAGAGCGTGGGTACCGTTACGGTGAACATTACCATCTTGAACTCAAACGCAAACGCCACCAGCGTGGATGTGAGCCTTTCAGCATCATCAACCGCCACTTCCGGCACCGATTTCACTTTTACGCCCACTACCGTTACATTCCCAGGTGGAACCAGCGGAGCGCAATCCGTTCAAGTGACCATCATTGATGATACAGATATTGAGGGAATTGAAACAATCGTTCTGACCCTTTCCAATCTGACCAACAATGCCTCTTTTGGCAACAACCAAAGCTTTACCATTTCCATTCAAGACAACGACGCGCCAATACCGGCCTATTCCGTTGCCACAGTTACTACAAACAATACTGATGGCGTAGCCGACTCTGCCGGTGTGTACTGCTCACTGACCGGAACGGTGGTTGGACCTAATTTCCGCCCGCAAGGACTAACCTTTATGCTCTACGACGGAACCGGAGGTATCAATATTTTCTCCACGGGGCCTATTAGCGGATATACGGTAAACGAAGGAGATCTTATTCGTGTGATTGGAGAAATTACACAATTTAGTGGCCTCACGCAGATCGTGCCTGATTCTATTGTGCTGATTTCCGCAAACGGAACAGTGCCTGCGCCTATGGTGGTTACGGATTTGGGAGAGAACACAGAGAGCGAATTGATCCGTATGAACGGGTTTTATATTGTTAACCCCGGCCAATGGACAAATAGCGGCGCAGGATTCAATGTGAACATCAGCAACGGAACTACTACTGTTGAAATGCGCATTGATGCCGACATCAACCTATATGGCCAAGCTGCGCCCACAGGCGTGTTTGATGTAATTGGCATTGGCGGGCAGTTCGACGGAAGTTCGCCTTACAACTCCGGTTATCAAATATTGCCAAGAGGAACAGCCGACATCATCCTTCAAACACAAGCAGCTGGCATGGTGGTATTAAACGAAATGCAAACTCCGGGCTTGAGTGCCACTGATGATCATGGTGATATCGACCCTTGGGTAGAAATTTACAACTACGGAACTACGGATGTCGACATTAGCGGCTACTTCTTAAGCAGCAATCCTTCGAATAAAACCATGTATAGAATTCCGCTGGATGCAGGCGCAGTGGTTGAGGCCGGATTGATGGGTGGCAACCACTTACTGATTTGGTTAGACAACGAGGACTCTGAAGGACCCTTGCATACCAATTTCGGATTTGTTTCGGGCGAATGGCTTGGCTTGGCCAGCGCAGATGGAAACACCTGGGTAGACAGTATTACTATGCCTTTTGGCGAGCCCCATTTCGGACGCTTTCCTGATGGAACTCCAAACTGGATTGCAGCAAGTTGGGGTCTTATCCCTTCTCCCGGAGCAAGTAATTATGTATGGTCGCTTCCGGAACCCGAAACCATATCAGTGAAGACTTATCCCAATCCTGCCACTTCCTCTTTCATTATCGAGCAAGAGCAGGAAGGGCTGATTGCTGTAACCATTGTGGATGCCTTGGGCAAGGTGGTGTTCGAATCGGCTTGGACTGAGCGGGTGAAAAGCATTGACCTTAGCTTCATGACCAAAGGAATGTATGTGGTAAAAGTGGAGCAAAACGGCAAGTTCTCCTCCACCCGAATATTGAAAATGTAATAGCTCGATTGTTTGCCCCATACATGAATACGATAGTGTAAGTCAACCCTCTCAAGCCTACAATATGAATTACGGTTTCATGGATTTCATTACCCTAATAGGTGCCTTAGGTTTCTTTATCTATGGCATGAAGGTGATGAGCGACGGCATCCAAAAAGCTGCCGGAGCAAAAATGCGTCAGATTCTAGGGGCCATGACCTCCAACAGGGTGTTTGGAATTTTCACAGGCTTTCTTATCACCACATTGGTTCAAAGCTCCTCAGCCACCACAGTAATGGTAGTGAGCTTTGTAAATGCCGGCTTGCTCACCTTGATCGAGTCTATTGGGGTGATCATGGGCGCCAATATAGGCACCACCATCACCGCTTGGCTTATTTCCATTTTCGGCTTCAAGGTGAAAATTGCCGCTATAGCATTGCCCATTATTGCGGTTGGTTTTCCAATGTTGTTTACTCGAAGGGGGAAAGTAAGATCGTGGGGCGAGGTACTGATTGGCTTTGCGCTACTCTTTATGGGCCTTGATGCACTAAAAAACTCCGTGCCCAACCTTCAAGACAATCCTGAAATTCTAGGTTTCTTGCAGTCCTACACGGATATGGGCATATTCTCTATCATCCTTTTCGTGATGGTGGGCACGATTGTAACCATTATTGTACAAAGCTCAAGCGCAGCCATGGCCCTTACCTTAGTGATGTGCAACGAAGGGTGGATTCCATTTCCAATTGCCGCAGCCATGATCTTGGGAGAAAACATAGGTACCACCATTACCGCAAATCTTGCGGCTATAGTAGCCAACGTGCATGCTAAGCGGGCAGCACGAGCCCATTTTGTGTTCAATGTGTTTGGCGTGCTTTGGATGATAGCCATATTTCCTTATTTCATTGGAGGGATCGATCGGTATATGGTGAAGAGCCCCGTGATGGTGGGCAAGGGCGGCTATGAAGTTGTGTTTTCGGAAGTCAGTGATTCAGAAAAAAATCTGTTCGTTTCTGACCTTCAAACCCGCGTGGGAATTGATGCACGATATGTGGAATATTCTTGGAACACAGATAAAAAAGGGAAGCCGTTTCTGAATATAGACTACAAACGCACCGAAGCAGAAAGGGAAAACTATGAATTCCCGGACCAACTCACTGCCAAGATAAACAGCAGTGTGGAAAAAGCGGGACTAGCCTCGGCGGTGCAGGAAATAGTTGTGGTG
>CAZBBV010000114.1:0-6242 GCA_964490025.1 uncultured Cryomorphaceae bacterium
CTTCGGCGTTTGTACACAGTTCTTCGTTTCAGAGCGTTTCCATCAATTCATACTTCCCGGCGACAGTGCTTGGGTGGAATTGCCCACTATATATTTCGACTATTTCTTTGCGCCCCATGGAAGTTCTATAAATAAGTTGATTTGCACCTCTACTAGTGATCCAAATGGGATAGCCGATACAAATGAATACAACAATCAATACTGTGAAATGAGTTTTTTGGGCTATGCTTCTGTTGAAGAAATGGAAGAAAGCTCAATACTACTATATCCAAATCCGGGAAAGGAAACCCTCAACATCTCCCATGGCCTTAGAGGCACCTTGTCCTACCAGGTTTTGAACAGTCAAGGACAAGTGGTTCTGAAAGGTTCGGTGCATGAAAACGCAATAGACACGGGTACCATGCCTTCGGGATTGTTTTTCATCCAGTTCTTCCAAGACCAAAAATTGATAAGCACCCAAAAGTGGATGAAATTGTAGCTTAAATCCATTTGAAATACTTTAAATAGATCAAACAGACGAAACATTTGTTGCCGCTCTTTTTCTTAGTTTTCGGCAATTATTGATTTAGCAAATTACAATCATGGGCATTGAGAAGAAACCGGTAGATGAATGGATCATTGAACCCATAAACAGATTTATAAACAAAAGCACAACCAGTGGCTTGGTGTTGTTTTTCTCGGCCTTTGCCGCCCTCATTTTTGCCAATTCGCCATGGTCAGATGCCTACCACCAAATATGGGCGCACAAATTCTCCATTGGCTACGACAACTTTATTATTTCCAAAGACCTGCACCACTGGATCAATGACGGATTGATGGCCGTTTTCTTCTTCGTAGTGGGCCTGGAGCTGAAGCGTGAGATTGTGGCCGGCGAGCTACGCGATCCGAAAGCCGCCGTGCTGCCCATTGCTGCCGCCATTGGCGGGATGGTGGTTCCAGCGGCCATCTATGCCATCTTCAATTACAGCGGCCCTACGGCAGGCGGTTGGGGAATTCCCATGGCTACCGACATTGCCTTTGCCCTTGGGGTATTGTACCTATTGGGAAACAAAGTACCTCTTTCTCTGAAAATATTCCTCACCGTGCTAGCCATTGCCGACGACCTGGGTGCGGTGTTGGTCATTGCCTTTTTCTACACCTCCAATATCGATTTCACCAGTTTAATTGTGGGTGGCGTTTTCCTGGTCATCCTTCTAGGCTCCAATGCACTAGGCGTGCGCAATCCGGTGTTTTATGGCATTATGGGCATTGGTGGACTTTGGCTGGCTTTTCTGCTATCGGGTGTGCATGCCACCATTGCCGCGGTGCTGGCGGCCTTCACCATTCCCGCCAATGTGAAAATCGACGAGCAGTACTTCAACAAAAGGCTTAGTCTGCTGTTGGAAAAATTCAAAATAGCCAAACCCAACAACCTGCCCACGGTGAGTGAAGAACAGTTTCACTTGCTTCAAGAAATACGGAACACTGCGAAATACGCGCTCACACCGCTCCAACGATTAGAGCACGGCCTGCACCCCATTGTGGCCTTTATCATCATGCCTGTTTTTGCTTTCAGCAATGCGGGAGTAACTTTCACAGGCGGGGTGATTGACCAGCTATTCAGTCCTGTTTCTGTGGGTGTTTTTCTCGGCCTGCTGCTGGGCAAGTTGCTCGGTGTGGTGGGCACATCTGTGGTGATGATAAAGCTGGGGTGGTGCAGCCTGCCTGAAGGCATGAAAGGCAGGCACATGATGGCCGCGGGATTTTTGGCGGCTATTGGTTTCACCATGTCGCTGTTCATTGCCGGCCTCGCTTTCAAAGATCCGGTGTATGTAGATCAGGCCAAGCTGGGTATTCTGGCTGCCTCCATCTTAGCAGGTGTAATAGCCGTCTTACTTCTACGTGGCGGACCTGCGGTTTCCGATCATGCTGCCAGTGGCCATTAAATAAAAAAGGCGCTCATTTGCATGGGCGCCTTTTCATTATTGTCCAATAAGGCCTTAGTCGATCACCAGTTTCAGCACTTTATTGTCGGTTTGCACCAGGTACATGCCCTTTGGCAAATGGCTAATTTTTGCCGTCCACTCGTTGCCATTTCTGGTAAATCGAACTGCGCATTCCCTTCCCAACACATCAAACATCTTGGGTTGAGCAGTGGCATTTCGAATGGTCACCGATTCCTTTGCCGGATTGGGGAATACAGACAATTCCTTCGATTTAGCATCCACCAGTCCCACAGTGGAGTAAGTTACCGTAATACACGAATCGGCTACACAACCGGCGGCGCTGGTGCTGGTGAGGCACACCTGGTATTGTCCGTCTGCATTATAAATATGGGTGGCAAAAACACCCTGGGCTGTGCTGCCATCACCAAAGTCCCAGGTGTAATTGTACACGCTAGAACCGGAAGCTGAGAATGTGAAGCCGTTGCCAATTTGCACATGGGTAAAGGCATGGTCGGGCTCGTAGCCAAAGCTAAACGTGCTGGTGTCGCTGGTGGAGCATCCGCTTGTGTCGGCCACTTGCACCAAAGTGTAGCTCCCTGCCGGTAAGCCATAAATTTGAAAATCGCCCGGAGTGGCTCCGAAAGGCGTGCCATTCAGATACCAAGTAAGGTTGCTATAGCCCAAGCTGGCATCCGTAACATACAGGGTATCGTTGTAACAAAGTTCTGACTGGCTAATGCTAAAATCGGCCACGGCACTGCAGCAACTCTGTAGAATAACTGTGGAAGTATTTGAAGCTGTATTCTGACCGGCACCTATAAAGTAATTGGTCACCACCACTCCCCACATTCCGGCAGGAGCCGAATTGGCAGGTACCGTAACCGTGTAGCTGTAAGGCGCCAGCATGGGGTTGCCAATGGGCGGCGCATCCCAGTTGATGACAATATTGATGAAATTGTTGGTCACGTTTATGGTATGGTTCACAATGAAAAACTGTGGCATGGGCTTCCAACCATCCACCACCACATCAAAGCTGTTGCAAGCAAATGGGCTCTGCGGATTTATAGTGACCATATCAATGGATTGGGCCTGAATGGCCATGGAAAAAACAAAGGACAAAGCAGTAATTATTCTTTTCATACAAATAGATTTTACGGCTACAAATCTAAGGCTATTTCAAGCCCTTCGCTTGGTTAACGATATGATTTAAGAATACGTTAGTTCTATTGCTATTTTTGGCTTCATGAAAAGTATCTGGCTTCGCTGGCTTATCAATTCCACAATCGGGCAGTTTCTGGCGGTAGTTTTGGCGGTAGCGCTGGCGCGTTGGTACTACATTCACTACGGCGAGCCCGGAAAAATAAGTGGTAAAATCATTTTCCTCTCTGTAATGCTGCTGGCCGGCCTCTTGCAGGGCACCATTATCGCAGTTTTTCAGTGGCCCATTCTCAAGTCGAAGTTCAACAGGCTACCCCTGCACAAGTGGTGGCGGGCCACCATCTCCGTTACCCTGCTCATTTGGTTTATAGGCATGCTGCCTTCGCTCTATGTGCCGCTCGATCCGGAAATAAATAAGCCCGAGGTGCTCCCTTTGCCGCGCACGGTCATGATTATTTCAGCTATTCTGGGAATGGCCATTGGTTTCTTGTTTGGCTGGTTTCAGTGGCTGCCGCTAAAGCGTTATGCCTGCAATGCCGGAAGATGGGTGTGGACCACCGCCCTATCATGGACAGCGGGCAATATATGGACAGGCGTGGCCTACCTCTATTGGTACCAGCGCGAGTCCACGGCCGAAACCATTGGCTTTTCGCTGGCCTGCGCTTTCCTGCTGAGCCTTTCTATCAGCATTATTTCGGGCTGGGGTCTAAGGGGTTTGAGGGGGAGGTAGGAGTTTAGAAGACTTCAGTAATTGAGGCTTTTTGGAAATTGCATTGCACCCTAAGGTAAAACGTTCGCGAAAATAGACCCTCGAAAACTTTCTCAAGCAAATGAATAGACAGAGGGGTCTATGTCAAAGGTTTCTAAAATCGAATATTTTCGTTATCGCTAAAGTGAAGATTTAACTTTCTAGATACATTTTTAGGCCATGTACATTTCTTATTTCGACGAATCCGGGGATGATGGTTACCCGAAATACTCTTCTGAACTATTTGTGCTTTGCAGTATGTATATGCATGAGACTTTTTGGAAAGATAATTACCAAAGAATTCACGAATTCAGAAAATCTTTGAAAACAGAATATGGCTTTCCCATAAAGGAAGAATTTCACACAAAGGAGTTTATTACCAATAAAAATCCCTATCATGGAAAATATGAGACGGAGAAAAGAAGAAGAATTTTAAAACTATTCTGCCAGCTTATAGCAAATCTAAATGTTAAGTGTGTCATCACAGTTATCGACAAGACGCGAATTAGCCGTTCGAACTATGATGTAATGAAAAACGCTCTAACTTATAATGTTCAGAGAATTGAAAACGACTTGAATCACAAGACTTCTGCGGATCGATTTTTAATAATTTCTGACGAAGGACGGTTGAGCAAAATGAGGGAAACAACTCGACTAATTCAAAAGTACAATCCAACTCCAAATTCCTTTGGAAATGGTTATCTCAACAAGACAATACAACTTCTTATCGAAGATCCCCTTCCAAAAAATTCTAAAGAGTCTTATTTCATCCAATTGGTAGACGTTCTGGCTTTTGTGGCTAGTTTATACGTGAAGAAAAATATGTGCAATCCAATAGTTGAATGGGGAAATCGGGTTAGTGAAGTATTAAAAATCGGTGATGAGCTTGAGTTGATGGAAATTCTTAAACCTAGTCTTAATCTATCCGCAAGCAGGAAGAATGTTTACGGAATTGTGTTTTATCCCAAATAAAAAGGCCACTTCACAGCGGCCTTTTAACTTATATACCACCAGCTACGACCCATTCGAGTTTTCACTAGTTCGACACAAAGATGAAAAAATGAATCAACATATTCCAAACGGTATACTTTCTTATTGACAATAAATCTGTTAATAGCAAAGTAGGGATTCAACTCAACTAGGCATTCGAACAATGAAATTATAACGATTTTCACTGCTTATCCTTCATCTAGGTGCAAAGCATATCTACTTAAAATTCCCCAAAATCCTTTCCCGGTCCTCGGTTTCCTTTTCGTTGTTGTGGTAGAGCTCTATGAGCACTATGCGCGCTTCGGCTTCAAAGTAGGCATACACCAGCCTAAAGCCGGATTGCTTGCCTTTCCCCTTAGAGCTGTCGCTGGCAATTTTCTTCACCTTTATCACGCAGCTGCTTAGGCCTAGTCCTTCAATTCGGTAGCTGAATGGCGGCGCAGCAATGGGCCTTATCGCCAGCACTTTGCACACCGTGGCGATATCCCCTGTCAGCGTTCGGTATTTCTTGGCCAGGCGCTTAAGGTCCTTTTCGTATTCCGGGAGTTGGCTTAGTTCCATGCGCCTATTCTTCGTTGTCGTAGTTGCGCACAGAGTAAGGCAGCTCGCGGTAGAAGGCCAGGTTGTAGTCAATGTAATCGCCTTCGGTGGTGGCCATCCACGGCATGTCTTTGTGGGAATACTCGCTTATCTTGCTGCCGTTCCAGTCGCCCATTTGCTGTATCACTTCGTCAATCACTTTTATTTCTGCAGCACTTATCTTTTTCAAATCGGCTTTTTCGAGCGGCACATAGCGCTTCTGAGGCAGGCCATGGTATTCCACATTAATTCTTTTCAGCTGGCCGTCGGCAATCATTAGGTTGATCACCGTTTGGGCTTCTTTGGCCACGGGCCCATAGGGCAACTTGCGGTAGCGCGCGCCTGTAAGGTGCTCTTCATACAGCTCGTAGTAATTGAAATCGGCGAAGTAGAGCAACTTATGCAGCACTGTTTCGCCCACATTGGGTTTGCCCGCGCAGCGCTCCACCAGATATAGCCACACGTTTTTGAACTTCTCGATACTCAGTTCGGGCACCGAGATGCGTTCTTCTGTTTTGGGGCTTTCATATTTCACTTCCGGCGCTCGCAGTTCCGAAAGTAGAAACCGTTCTGACATAAAATCGTCCAGCGAAAAGCCCAAAGCCTTGGCCAGTGCGGCCAATTCGTTTACATCCAGATAGCGCTTGCCCAACTCAATTTGCGCCAGCGAAGGCCGCGAAATACGAATGAGCTTGGCCAATTCGTCCTGCGAAAGTCCATTTTGCTTGCGCAACTCACTGATGCGCCTTCCGATTTCCGTTTGTGTAAGCTCCATGACTTAAGTGTTGTTTAACTCGATATAAATCAGCACAAAAGTAAGGCTTGTTTTGTTTTGAAACAAT
>CAZBBV010000115.1:0-6216 GCA_964490025.1 uncultured Cryomorphaceae bacterium
TGAAAAAACTATCGGCGGTTATTATCACGCTAAACGAAGAGAAGAATATAGAGCGCTGCATTACTTCTTTGCAAGGTGTGGCTGACGAAATTGTGGTACTGGATTCCTTTTCAAAAGACGCCACGAAGCAAATCTGCGAAAAGCACGGCGTGAAGTTTTTTGAACGTGCATGGGAGGGTTATTCGGCCTCAAAAAATTTCGCCAATGCCCTGGTTTCCCACGATTGGATTTTGTCAATAGATGCTGACGAAACCCTGTCGCCTGAACTGGCCGAATCCATTGCTAAAATCAAGGAAGCAGATGAAGAAAAAGTGGTGTATAGCTTTAATCGAATAACCTCCTATTGCGGCACTTGGATAAAGCACTGTGGCTGGTATCCCGACAGGAAGGTGAGAATTTTTAATAGGGCTGCCGTAAAATGGCAAGGCGACGTGCATGAAACCCTGGTAATTCCTGCTGATTTTCGCGAAAAGCATTTGAAAGGCGACTTGCAGCACTACAGCTTTCAATCGAAAGAGGAGCTGATCGACCAAACCCGAAAATACGCCCTAATTGGCGCGAAAGAAAAATTCAGGTCAGGTGTGTCTGTTTCCGCTTGGGATAAATTTACAAGATCGGCTTTTAGATTTTTCAGAGACTATTTCCTTAAAACCGGATTCTTGCAATGGCCTTATGGCTTCACCATTTGCAGGATAAATGCCTGGGGCGCCTACATAAAATACCGCGAACTGGAACGAATGGCCCGCATGAGATAATCCGAAGATTTGCGCTTCATTATCTTACTTTTGGCCCTCGAAAATAAAAAGATGATATCCGGTAGCGACATTCTGGCCAACAACGCTGTTTTTGCTGTAGTTTCTCAAGCTGCGCAAAGCCACGAGACTGACGCCTACCTCATTGGCGGCTTTGTTCGTGATGCTATTTTAGGTCGCCCGGTACCTCAGGATATTGATTTTGTAACTACCGGAAACGGCATAGCGCTGGCCAAAGCAGTGGCCAATCTCCTTCCCGGGCAGCCTCAAGTTCAGGTGTTTAAGAATTTCGGAACTGCCATGTTTCGTTTCGAAGGTATTGACTACGAATTTGTGGGCGCTCGCAAAGAATCTTACTCACCCAATAGCCGAAAGCCGGAAGTGATGGGCGGTACTTTAGAAGACGACCAAAACCGAAGGGACTTCACCATCAACGCACTGGCAGTGAGCCTCAATGCCTCCGATTACGGTCGATTGCTCGACCCCTTTAACGGTCTTGCGGATATGGAGGCGAAAATCATCCGCACGCCGCTTGATCCCGACACCACCTTCTCAGACGACCCGTTGCGCATGATGCGCGCCATCCGCTTTGCCAACCAACTCGACTTCACCATACACCCAGAAGCGCTGCAAGCCATTGAGCGCAATCGCTTGCGCATCCACATCATTTCGCGCGAGCGCATTTCGGTGGAACTGAATAAAATAATGGCGTGCCAGAAACCGTCGGTAGGCTTTCGCTTGCTCATGGAAACCAGATTGCTGCACGAATTTTTCCCCCAACTGGTGGAACTCATTGGTGTGGATGAGATAGAAGGCCAAACGCACAAGGACAACTTTTACCACACCCTTCAAGTAGTGGATAACATTTCCGCTAAATCAGACAACATTTGGTTGCGCTGGGCGGCATTGCTGCACGATATCGGGAAACCGAAAAGCAAACGATTTGACGAGAAGAATGGCTGGACTTTCCACGGCCATGAATTCTTGGGATCTAAAATGATTCCTGCCATTTTCAAACAGCTACGTTTGCCACTCAACGACCGATTGAAATACGTGCAAAAGTTGGTACGAATGAGCTCCCGGCCGACGGCTTTGACCAACAATGCCGTGACCGATAGCGCGGTGCGCCGCCTGCTATTCGAAGCCGGAGACGACATAGACGACCTGATGCAACTGTGCGAAGCCGACATTACTACAAAAAACAAAGACCGACAAAAGCGCTACTTGCGCAACTACCGCCGCGTGCGTGAAAAGCTGATTGAGATAGAAGAAAAAGACCACATCAGAAATATGCAGCCGCCCATTTCGGGTGAGTACATCATGAATTACTTCCAGTTGCAACCCGGACCGGTGGTGGGAAAGCTCAAGGAAAGTATAAAAGAGGCCATTTTGGAAGGAGAAATTCCAAATGAATTTGATGCCGCACATGAGTATATGTTAAAAATTGCCGCAACTTTGGGTTTGACCATTAAAACAGAATAACAGACGCTATGAACTTTACTTTCAGAATTATACTGGACGCCGAACAAGACATTTTCAGAGACATTCGCATTTCCTCTGAAAGTAATTTTGAGGATCTTCATTTCGCTATTGTGAACGCTTTCGGGCTCGAGCCTGGACAAATGGCTTCATTCTATGAGAGCGACGAAGAATGGAATCAGGGGCACGAAATTTCTTTGGAAAATTTCTCCGACGGCCCTGCAGGTCCGTTGATGAGCGAGCTGCGGCTCAACGAGTTTTTTGTAAACACCCACGAGCGCATGCTCTATGCCTACGACTTCATGGACATGTGGACCTTCTTTGTGGAGCTTCTCAATATCGACGAGGAATCGGCCGTGACAGTGCCTGAAGTGGTGATGAGCATAGGAAATACGCCCGATAGCGCGCCCGGCAAGGCTTGGGGCGAAGGCTTAGGAACAGATGATGAGGACGACATCTTTAAAGACGACGACACCTTTGACGAATTTGGTATGGACATAGACGAAAGCTGGAACTGATGCTGGTGCTCGAAACACATGGGTTGAAAAAACGCTACGGCAAACTGGAAGCCGTACAGAACCTCCATTTACAGGTGCCAAAAGGCGCGGTGTACGGCATTCTGGGACCGAATGGCAGCGGCAAAACCACCACGCTTGGTATGCTGCTCGGCATTATTGGCATTACAGAAGGTAGCTTCAACTGGCTACAACTCGGCAATACGGAAGAGGCACGCAAGCGCATAGGTGCTATTCTGGAAACACCCAATTTCTACCCCTACCTCTCGGCAGTGGACAACCTAAAAATCGTGTGTGACATAAAAGGCGTGCGCTACGAGCGAATTGAGGCCGTACTGCGCCGTGTAGGACTTTATGAAAGAAGAAAAGATGCTTTTCGCAAGTATAGCTTGGGGATGAAACAACGCCTGGCCATTGCCTCTGCCCTGCTCAACGATCCTGAGGTATTAATACTTGACGAACCCACAAATGGCCTCGATCCGGTAGGCATTTCTGAAGTGCGCGAGCTGATAATGTCGGTAGCGGCCGAAGGAAAAACCATACTGCTGGCCAGCCACCTGCTGGACGAAGTGGAAAAAGTGTGCAGCCACGTGGCCGTGCTGCGCAAAGGTGAACTTTTGTTTTCAGGCCCGGTGAGCGAGCTTTTCTCGGGCTTCGGTGTGATGGAACTGGCCTCCGAAAACATGGAGGCGCTAAAGCATGCACTTTCAGAAATGCCTGAATGCGAAAAAATTGAACCGAGTGGAAAGGTGCTGGTCATGACATTGAATGGCGAACTAAGCACAGATACGCTCAGCAGGCGGCTAGCTGAAAAGGGTATTTTCCTGCAGCATCTCAACTACCGTCGCAGCAATCTCGAAAAGCAGTTTATTGACTTAATCAGCAACCATGGTACGACTGCTTAAAATAGAATTCCGGAAACTGCTCAAGAGCAGGGCATTTGTGATCATAGGCGGACTCTATGTATTGGTCATGCTGTGGAGCATTGTGGCAATGGGCAGTTTTCAATTGACCGAAAGTGTGAACGGCCAACAAATGACCCTGAACTTTGGAAAGATGGGTGTGTTCGATTTTCCGTATATCTGGCACAATACATCCTATATAGGCGGGTTGGCCAAATACATGCTCGCACTTCTCGTGGTGTTTTTTGTATGCAACGAATTTACCTACCGCACCAGCAGGCAAAATGTGATTGACGGATTACACCGCAACGAATTCATTCTCTCCAAGCAACTGGGCATATTCGTACTTTCCTTGTTTACCACCGTGCTGATTGGCATTGCTACGGTTGTACTCGGATTGAGTAAGGGTGCTGCAAACGACATGGACGTCATCATCATGGGTTCGCCCTTTTTATTGGCCTATTTTCTCGAAGTGCTGGGCTACCTTACCGTAGCTTTTTTCTTCTCGGTGGTTTTTAAGCGCACAGGGGTGGCGATTATCTTGCTGCTACTCTACTCCGTAGTGGTTGAACCATTGATTAAATACAAGTTGCCACCGCCCATTGAAGATTATTTACCCTTACAATCCATCAACGGATTGATTGAGTTTCCATTCAAGCGATACCTTGCAGGTTTGATTGAACTGGAGGTTCAGAACAGTGTGGACCCAATAAAATCTATGATCTCTGTGTTGTGGACAGTAGTCTTCTTTGTTGGCACCTTAACCATATTTAGGAAAAGAGATTTATAGGAAAAATGAGGAAATGATAATATCAGAAGCAAAGAGGAAGCGTCTTCACGAAATCATTTTCGAGGCCGACACGCCTGCCGGAAAACTCTTCGACTTGCTGCTTATGGTGGCTATTATCCTCTCTCTTTTGGCCGTAATCTTAGAAAGCATCTATGAGGTCAGGGTCCGATATCATGAGTTAATCTTTGTGTTTGAATGGTGCTTTACCATTCTTTTTACAATAGAATATGCAGGGCGATTTATTGCCTCCAAAAAACCTTTCACGTACGTTTTCAGTTTTTACGGCATCATTGATCTATTGGCCATCTTGCCTACCTACATCAGCCTTATAATTGCCGGAGGACAGTATTTGGTGGTGATAAGAAGCCTACGACTACTGCGTATTTTCAGGGTACTTAAGCTTACTCGTTATATTACTGAACTCAACGTGGTAGTGCTTGCACTAAAGGCCAGCAGCCGAAAAATCTCTGTATTTCTATTTATCATTCTTACCATGACCACCATTTTGGGCACGGTCATGTACTTGATTGAAGGAGGTCAGAATGGATTTTCATCTATTCCCAGAAGCATTTATTGGGCTATAGTTACCTTGACTACCGTTGGTTATGGCGACATTTCTCCGGTAACTGCTTTGGGGCAGATTGTGGCCAGTTTGATCATGATTCTCGGCTATGGCATTATTGCCGTTCCCACCGGTTTGGTCACCATGGAACTCACCCGTAAAAACATTCCTACAAACACGCAGGTTTGTGAGCACTGCCACGAAGACCGCCACTTAGACTATGCAAAATACTGCAACCGCTGCGGACATTTGCTATGAGCAGGCCCTTGGTAATATTTGTGTCGGGCCCAACGGCAAGTGGTAAAACGGCTGCCGCCATTTCGCTGGCAAAAACGCTGAATGCGGAAATTATTTCTTTCGACAGCAGGCAGTTTTACAGAGAGTTGAAAATAGGCGCTGCGCCGCCAAATGCTGACCAGCTTGCCGAGGTACAGCACCATTTCATTGGGCACCTTTCCGTAGTGAATGACTACACCGTTTCTCAATTCGAAAAGGATGTATTGCAACTAATCTCGACCCGGCCTGAGAAACATCTGTGGGTGGCCGTAGGCGGTAGTGGACTTTTTATGCGCGTGCTTACTGAAGGGCTCGACGAGATGCCCAATATTCCTACAGAAATCAGAGCCCAAGCTAAAAATATGCTCGAGCAACAGGGAATTGAGGCGCTACAACATTACGTCGAAAAACACGATCCGGAGTATTTTGCAAAAGTGGACCAACAGAATCACCGCCGTTTGCTTAGAGCAGTGGAACTGCATTTGGCCACCGGCCTTCCCTACTCTCATTTTCGAAAAGAGGAACAAAAAGCCAGGCCCTTCGATTTTCTGAAATTGATTGTAGATGTTCCGAGAGAGCAACTGTATGAAAACATCAACCTTCGGGTGGATGAAATGATGGATGCCGGCCTGCTCGAAGAATGTCGTGAACTGCTGCCCTATGCAGCACACAATGCTTTACGAACGGTGGGATACAAAGAAATTTTTGCCCACCTGAATGGAGATATGGAATTGTATGAGGCAGTGGCGCTTATTAAGCAAAACACCAGACGCTACGCCAAGCGGCAGCTCACCTGGTTCAGAAAGGAGGCCAACACCATTTGGATGACCCCAGAAGAAATTGCCAATCTTGATGCACAGAAGATTGCATCTTTGCTCAACAATCAATCCCGAAGCAACTGAAATGAAACGCGCCCTTCTTGTCATACTTTTGTTTGTCT
>CAZBBV010000116.1:0-5469 GCA_964490025.1 uncultured Cryomorphaceae bacterium
GCCCGGCCAACTGTACGCAATGGCTTGGCGGTAGTCGGGGGCATAGTCCCAGCTGAAGCCGGGGATAAGCTTTCGGATAGACTCGCCCAAGTCTTCCGGTGCGAAGCTAAATCCGGCCAGGTTGTAGGAGTTGCGGCATTTCACCTTATCGGCGTCGGCATGCATCAGTTCCAATGTGGCGCGTATGGCATCCGGCATATACATCATGGGCAGCATAGAGCCTTGGTTCAAAAAGCTGGTGTAGCGCCCTTTGGTCAGCGCCTCGTGGTACATGTGTATGGCATAGTCGGTGGTGCCTCCTCCCGGATCCGATTTCCAACTGATAATGCCCGGATAGCGCAGGCTGCGCACATCCACACCAAATTTTTCGAAATAGTAAGTACACCACAGTTCGCCGCTGCGCTTGCTGATGCCATACACCGTGTTGGGGTCCATGTAGGCGTTTTGTGGGGTCAGCTCTTTTGGCGTATTTGGTCCGAAAACCGCTATGCTGCTTGGCCAGTATATTTGTTTGATGTGCTTGTCGCGTGCGAGTTCCAGCACATTCGATAGTCCGTTCATGTTGAGCCTCCAGGCGGCCTCCATGTGGCGCTCGGCAGTGGCGCTGAGCATGGCGGCCAGCAAATACACCTGCGTGATTTCGTACTTTTTTACCACCGCAAAAAGGCCCTCTTTGTCGGTCACATCCAGCACTTCGAATGGGCCTTCCTTGAACACATCCAAATCGGAATGGCGGATGTCGGAAGGCACCACATGGTTCACTCCGTAAATGCCGCGCAAGGCTTCGGTAAGCTCTGTACCTATCTGGCCTGTAGCGCCTATAATGAGAATTCTTTCTTTCATGATTTTTTATGGAAATGTGCCCAAATATAGAGATAAAGCGGTGTGCAGCGTGTGGCTTTTTGCCCTGACAGATGTCATGATTTTGCCGAAATTCGATTTTGTAATTTCGCCCACGCTCTATTTTTAAAAGCCTATGGATCCGAATGCCGGAAAGAAAAATCTGATCAACCGATACAGCAAGGAACAGCTACTGGAAAAGCTGAATGCCGAGACGTTTAAGCGCACCACGCTTTCCTTTTACCGCTATGTGATTATTGACAATCCGCAGCAGATGCGCGACCGCCTTTTTGCCGAGTGGAGCGAGCTGAACTGCCTGGGGCGCATCTATGTGGCCCGCGAAGGCATCAATGCCCAGATGAACGTGCCCGAGCATTTGATGGACGAGTTCAGAAAACGACTGGATGCCATTCCGGAATTCAACGGCGTGCCTTTCAAAATAGCGGTGGAAGACGACGGAAAATCGTTCCTGAAACTGGTGATCAAAGTGCGCAAGCAAATAGTGGCCGACGGACTAAACGAAAGCGACTACGACGTAACCGACGTGGGCCGCCACTTGGATGCCGAAGCGTGGAATGCCGCACTGGCCGACCCCAACAGCATAGTGGTGGACATGCGCAACCACTACGAAACCGAAATAGGCCATTTCGAAAAAGCCATCCTACCCGAGGCCGAAACTTTTCGGGAAGAGCTTCCGGAAGTGCTCAATAAATTGAAGGGAAAAGAGGACAAGAAACTGCTTCTCTACTGCACAGGCGGCATACGCTGCGAGAAAACCAGTGCTTTTTTGAAGCATTACGGCTTTCAGGACGTGAACCAGCTGCACGGCGGCATCATTGACTACGCCCGTCAGATCAAGGAAAAGGAGCTGGAGAACAAATTTCACGGCGTGAATTTCGTGTTCGACAACCGCCTGGGCGAATCCATTTCGGACGAAATTATCAGCCAATGCCACCAGTGCGGCGAGCTGAGCGCGCGCCATACCAACTGCGCCAACATGATGTGCAACCTGCTTTTCATACAATGTGAAGACTGCGCCAAGGAGCACGAAGGCTGCTGCTCTCCCGAATGTGTGGACATCATCCACCTGCCTGAGGAGGAACAAGCCAAGCTGAGAAAAGGAAAAGTGAACCCAAAACGATATCAAAGCCACAAAAAGGTAAACCTGAAAGTGGCCAAAACCCAAACCAAATAAGCCATGCCCATCTACCATAATCTCGGGGAAATTCCTCATAAGCGTCACACAACATTCGAAAAACCCAACGGCGGACTGTTCTATGAAGAGCTGTTTGGCACCATTGGTTTTGCCGGTATGTCGTCGTTGCTCTACCACCACCAGCGCCCCACGCAGGTAACGGCCATCAAGCCGCCGGTGGATGTTAGCCCCAAAGTGGCCGTGCGCTACAACATGACCTCGCGACTATTGAAAGGCTTCAATATTGCCCCGGCGGACGATTTTCTGGAAAGCCGCAAAACGGTTTTGGCCAATGGCGACGTACACATCACGCTGGCGGCGCCGCGCAAAAGCCTTCGCAGCTATTTTTACAAAAATGCAGATGCGGATGAGGTTATCTTCATCCACCGCGGCATAGGCACCCTGCGCACCATGATGGGCAACCTGAGCTTCAGCTACGGCGACTATCTGGTGGTTCCCCGTGGAATGATTTATCAAATCGATTTCGACACCGAAGACAACCGCCTGTTTATCGTAGAGTCGTTTAGCCCGGTGTACACACCCAAAGGCTATCGCAACCACTTCGGGCAGTTGCTGGAGCATTCCCCATTCTGCGAACGCGACATCCGCCGCCCAGACAAGTTGGAAACCTACGACCAGGAAGGCGAATTCATTATGAAAGTGCGCAAGGAAAACCACCTGCATGAACTGACGTATAAATACCATCCATTTGACGTGGTGGGTTGGGATGGCTACAATTTCCCGTATGCTTTCAGTATCCACGATTTTGAACCAATCACCGGTCGCGTCCATTTGCCTCCGCCCATTCACCAAACTTTTGAGACTTCCACTTTTGTGATTTGCAGCTTCGTGCCGCGTCTTTACGACTATCATCCGAAAGCCATTCCGGCGCCCTACAACCATAGCAACATTGACAGCGACGAGGTGCTGTATTACGTGGATGGCGACTTCATGAGCCGCAACAACATTGAGCAAGGCTACATCAGCCTGCATCCGGCCGGTATTCCGCACGGACCGCACCCGGGCGCTATGGAGCGAAGCATTGGCCAAAAGGAAACCCAGGAACTGGCCGTGATGGTGGATACCTTCCGTCCGTTGTGGCTCACCGAAGAAGGGCTGGGCATTGACGACGGCGCGTATTGGAAGAGTTGGATATAATATCTTTGAACCCGATTAAAAACCTACGGACATGAGCACAAATCTGGAGAACGTACGCTACGGCACGGATAAAATATTTGAAGGCGCGCAGGATTTCCTGCCATTGAACGGTACCGACTACGTGGAGCTATACGTGGGCAATGCCAAGCAAAGCGCTCATTTTTATAAAACTGCCTTTGGCTTCCAGTCGCTGGCCTATGCCGGCCTCGAAACCGGAATGAAAGACCGCACCTCGTATGTGCTGCAGCAGGACAAAATACGACTGGTGCTCACCACCCCGCTCACACCGGGAGGGCCTATCAATGAGCACATCAACAAGCACGGCGACGGCGTGAAAGTAGTAGCCCTATGGGTGGACGACGCCACCAAAGCCTGGAAAGAAACCACCGCACGCGGAGCGAAAAGTTTTATGGAGCCGACAAGAGAAGAAGATGCGCACGGCTACGTGGTGCGCTCAGGCATACATACCTACGGCGAAACGGTGCACATATTTGTAGAGCGCAGCGCATACAACGGGCCTTTTCTGCCCGGTTACCGCGCTTGGAAATCGGAATACAATCCGGAGCCGGTAGGACTAAAATACATTGACCACATGGTCGGCAATGTGGATTGGGGCGAAATGAACAAATGGGTAGAGTTTTATGCCAAGGTGATGGGCTTCACGCAAATTGTAAGCTTTGACGACAAAGACATCAGCACCGACTACACGGCCCTGATGAGCAAGGTGATGAGCAACGGAAATGGCCGAATCAAATTCCCGATAAACGAGCCGGCCGAAGGCAAGAAAAAATCGCAGATTGAGGAATACATAGACTATTACAAGGGCCCGGGTGTGCAGCACATTGCTGTGGCTACCGACAATATTGTGGAAACCGTAACCGCCATGCGCAATCGCGGCGTGGAATTCCTTTATGTTCCGGAAACGTATTATCTGGAAGTGCCCGATCGGGTTGGCGAGATAGACGAAGACTTCAACGAGCTGAAGAAACACGGCATCTTGATAGACCGCGACGACGAAGGTTATTTGCTGCAATTGTTCACCAAACCGGTAGTCGATCGACCTACCATGTTCTTCGAAATCATTCAACGCAAAGGCGCCAAGTCTTTCGGTAAAGGCAATTTCAAAGCCCTTTTCGAAGCCATAGAGCGCGAACAGGAAAGCAGAGGAACACTGTAATTTTTTTTGCAAAGTAGCTTTCCGACCTGCTTTTAAATACTTTTGGGTGAAACTAGCACAGCACCCATGAAGAACTATGTCCTTTTTCTCAGCGCCTGTTTATTGTTTTTTTCAACAGCTTGCACGGTCAATAAGCGTGCGCACCGCCCGGGCTATAATGTAGAATGGCACAGCGCCAATCCGCAGCCTAAAAAGCATCCCAAACTTGAAGAGCAAGAGAGCACAAGCGGGCGGGAAAATGAGTTCAACCAAGAAGTTGCGATTGCCGATACTGATGAAGCCTTGTCATCAACCGAGCAAATCGAAGCGGGTAGCACTTTAGACGAAGACAACACGATAGCCGGAGGCGAGCGCAGCACGGGAATACTTGAGCAATCGTTCAAAATTGGAAAATCCAATATGGGCGAATCGCACAGCGATAAAGCGGAAAGCGAACTAAGAGAGGAAGCGCCTCAACAAAGAAATTCTCAGGCAGATAATTTGGCGATTTGGGGTTTTGTGGTTAGCCTGGCCGCTTTTTGGATTCCGTTTGCCGGGCCTATTGCGGCCATCATCCTTTCGTCCATAGCGTTGAATCAGATGCGAGAAAACCCGATAGCACACAGACATAGAGGACTGGCCATAGCCGGGCTGGCTTTAGGAATAGCCGGTTTGGCCTTTTGGGGCGTATGGACTTTCGGAATGATTTATTGGTGGTGGTAATTTAGGAATCGTGACTGTACCCACTGGAAAGATGATGTTTCAATAAGAAGTTCTGAAAAGAATTGTGAAGGCCGCCCTGTGAAATCAGGGCGGCTTTTTTTATTGATTGTTTTTGAGGAAAAAAGGGCTTTTCAAAATGGCGATTTCCGTCATAAATAATTTCTGAATGAGCGATTTCGGCCTTTTTTCAAGGCGACTTCTGGCCTCTCTTTGGCATAGAAAACAATCTTCATTGCCATGAAAACCAATCTTCTACTTTTCAGCTTTTGCCTTCTGATTATTTCAACCGGATGTTCAATTTACAAACGCGCCCACCGCCCGGGCTACAATGTGGAATGGCATAGTGCCAATCCTAAGCCTCAAAAGCATCCGAAGCTTCAGGAGCATGAAGAACATA
>CAZBBV010000116.1:5479-6172 GCA_964490025.1 uncultured Cryomorphaceae bacterium
AACAACTTTATCACAATTTGAGAATTTTAAAGTAGAGATGGAAAAACAAAAATTGGAAACGGAAATATTGGCAATCGAAACCGGGGAAAATCCAATCATTGATGAATTGGAGAATAAACTGATTGAAGTTGAAGAAATGAAAGAGGACAATCTCTTAGCAGGAAGTAGTGCCGAAGGGATCTTGAAATACCCGTTCCATTTTACGTTTGAAGAAATTATCAAGCCAAAAAATCTTGACAGACAAAGAGCGGATGCCACAACCGAATTATCACAGGAAGAAATAGCCAAGACGGATGAACTTGCAAAAAAAGGCTACGGGCTAACGATTCTGGGTATTAGTCTCACTTTTTTTATAGCTATTTTATCTGGCGTTACAGGCTTTTTGCCATTAATGATCGCTCCGTTAGTTGTTCTAATAGTCGGCATTGTTATGTGCCATATAAGTCTAATCCAGATGAGACAGAATCCGTCGGCATATCAGAATAGGCATATGGCAGTCAAAGGATTGTGGATAGGCTATATAGGATTGCTTGTTTGGCTTTTAGGGTGGGTGGTGGCTTGGTCGGCCGTGGCTTGGGGATGAAATAAATCAGGTATATCTAACCTTTCTTTATTCTAAATCCAGCTTCCTTTGCCGAGCACTCGTGCTTCCCATGCCTTCCAGCCTCAGGCTTTCGTGCAGCTCAAAGCGGT
>CAZBBV010000117.1:0-6171 GCA_964490025.1 uncultured Cryomorphaceae bacterium
TAGTAATCACAAAGTCATCATTGAGCGCTAAAATAAAACCCACTTTTTCCAAGGTGAGTGTATTGGAATGAAATCCATTTAAAATCCTTTTGTTTAATTTGCTCATCAACATTTTTCACTCAGCCCTTATGAAGAAGTCTTTGATAATTTTTATAGGATTCTTTTTGCTTGGTGTTTTACGCTTACATGGCCAAGTCCCTTTCAATGTTGCGCTTCAAGACCTGGTTGGTTGGTGGCCTTTGGACGGCAACGCAAATGATATGACTGGAAACAATCTGAATGGTATTATAACCGGTGCTACTCCAACTACTGACAGATATGGCCTGGCCAACAGTGCCTATTCCTTTGATGGCGTAAATGATTTTATTCAGATTGCTCATCAAAATCTGCTTTCAATTCCAGGTAGCTTCACCATTTCAGCATGGGTGCGGCCTTCTTCACTTCCTCCCCCTGCCTTAATGGTTAAGGGCATTGTTTCAAAAGGATCTTGGGGAGAAAGCCATGGTGGTGACCACAATTACTTTCTAACCCTTCATAATCATTCAGGGTGGTCGTCTCAAACAAGTTTTGGTGTGGGATATGAAAACAGCAATGCAACAAACTACATACTAAGCTCGGCAACTAACATAAGCGTTATTGACAACTGGATTTTAATGGTCGGGGTGTTTGACCAAAGTATACAGACACTCACCATTTTTCTAAATGACGTGCAATCGGGGAGTTTTAGCATGGCTACAGGAACTCCGCATACCAGTACCCAGCCCTTGCTTTTTGGAGCATTTTATACCAATCCGGCTTCAGCACAATCCAGCTCATTTTTTCATGGTTCCATTGATGATGTTGGATTGTGGAGCCGCGCGCTCGCTCGCGAAGAGATACACGACTTGTATGCAGAATGTAGAATTGGCTTTACAAATCAACCTTCCAATCAAAGTGTTCCGATAGGGCAATCGGCAACATTTGCTGCCTACTCTCCTGATATTAACTTGAGCTATCAGTGGCAACTGTACAATGGGACGGTGTTTACAAACCTAGTAGATGGCGGGCAGTATCAAGGTAGTCAAACCAATACCCTAACCATAAGCAATGTTACGCCACAAAACGACAATCAGATTTATCGGTGCCAGATTACCAGAGATACTTGCCTTTCTAATAGTTTGGTTGGCCTACTTACCGTCATTCCAAGTAGCGGCATAGAAGATGTTGAAGAGAAACAAAGCGTTGTAATATTCCCCAATCCAGGTTCAGGCTCCGTTCGGATTGCCGGGCTGAAAGATACTAGGTTCCATTTCCGAATAATAGATGCCTCAGGAAAAACCATCCAAGAAGGCGAACAATTGGAAAAGTTCATTCAATTAGAAAATCATAGCTCGGGAATTTACTCCATCATCATTCGGCAGGAGTCCGCCGTATTTACAGAATTGATTGTTATTGAGTAATCCAAAACCCTTTATTGTCCTCTTCGACGGCGTGTGCAACCTATGCAACTCCAGTGTCAATTTCATTATAGACCATGACAGGAAAGGGAAATTCAAATTTGCGGCATTGCAATCGGAAGCAGGAAAAAGGGCATTGAAGCCTTTTTCGGAAAAAATAGCCGACAGCGTACTGGTAGTGGCCAATGGCCGATTATATCAAAAAAGCAGTGCCGCGTTATTTATCGCCTCCAAACTCGGTTTCCCTTACAATATGTTAGTCGTTTTTTACATCATTCCTCGTTTTCTTCGCAATCCGATCTACGACTGGATAGCCCGAAATCGATACCGCTGGTTTGGAAAAAGAGAAAGTTGCCGGATGCCCACTCCCGAATTGAAAGAACGCTTCCTCTAGCCTGTCATTTCGCCTAAGCGCGTCCCTACTTTTCCTTACTTTGCAGGCCATGAGCTACAGCGTACGCCCCAAGAAACATCTCGGTCAACATTTCCTTAAAGACAATTCCATTGCCGAACGCATAGCGCATTCGCCCACAGAAGAAACAGACATAATTATTGAAGTGGGCCCCGGGACCGGTGCGCTTACCCAATTTCTGCTCAGCCACGGGGATAAACTCTGGCTTTGCGAAGTCGATCGCGAATCGATTCTTTATCTTCAATCGGTCTACCCATTTCTTTCAGGACGGATTATAGATGAAAATTTCCTGCAACTTGATTTAAACCGATTTGGCAATTCCATCACCATCATTGGCAACTTTCCTTACAACATTTCCTCTCAAATTCTCTTTCATGCGCTCGACTATAAAGACTCGGTGCGCTCTGTTGTAGGCATGTTTCAGAAAGAAGTGGCCGAACGCATTGCCTCTCCTCCGGGCAGCAAGGCCTATGGAATACTGAGTGTACTGTTACAAGCTTTCTACAACATTGAATATTTATTCACCGTAGACGAGCATGTGTTTCACCCACCGCCCAAGGTGAAAAGCGGCGTGATTCGCTTGGTGCGCAATGAGGTTAAGGAATTGAGTTGCCCGCGTGATGCTTTCGTTAAGGTTGTAAAAGCGGGTTTCAACCAGCGCCGCAAGACCCTGAGGAATGCCTTGAAAAGCCTTACTTTTGAGCCTCTTCCCAAGGAGTTGGAATATCTCCTAGACCTTCGGGCGGAGCGATTGTCGGTTCAGGATTTTGAAAACCTAGCAAAACATCTGCAGAGCAAATGATTGCAGAAGAACAAAAAGGATTTATTGAAGAGCTGAAAACTGCCTTGGCAAACGGCAACCTTTTGGCCATGAGCGAGGAGCTAAAATCCTTGCATGAGGCCGATATTGCCGAAATTATTAACGACCTGCCCTTGCAGGACGCCCTCATGCTCATTCGCCTTTTTGAAGAAGAAAAAGCAGCCGAAATTCTTGTTGAACTCGACGAAGAGCTGCGCGATAAAATCATAGAGCAGCTTTCGCCTAAGGAGATCGCGGAGATCGTAATCGACAACCTCGACTCGGATGATGCCGCCGACATTATGGGCGAGCTTTCGGAAGAAAAGATTAACGAGGTAATCTCCCAGATGGAGGATGAAGAACATGCCAAGAGCATTGTTCAACTGCTCAACTACGACGAAGACAGTGCCGGGGGGCTTATGGCCTCCGAGCTGATAAAGGTGAACAAGGACTTAACCGTGCTTACCTGTGTGCGCGAAATGCGCCGGCAAGCCGAAAAGGTAGAAGAAGTACATACTATATATGTAGTGGATGAGGAGGACAAGCTTCTGGGCACACTATCGCTCAAAAAACTACTCACCTTCCCTACAAAGACAAAGATTTCTGAACTGTACAATCCGAAAGTAATAAGCGTACAGGCAGAGGAAAAGGCCGAAGCGGTGGCACAAATTTTTAGAAAATACGACCTGGTGGTGCTACCGGTAGTGAGCGCAGAAGGGCGATTGCTGGGACGCATCACAGTGGATGACGTGGTAGATGTGATGCAGGAAGAAGCCGAGCGCGACTATCAGTTGGCTTCTGGACTTTCGGAAGACGTAGAGAGCGACGACAGCATATTCCTGCTTACCCGTGCGCGCTTGCCTTGGTTACTTGTGGGCATGTTCGGTGGCATCATGGGAGCTCAGGTTATCGGTATATTCGATTTGGAAAAGCACTACCAATTGGCCTACTTCATTCCACTTATAGCTGCCACGGGAGGAAATGTGGGTGTTCAATCGGCGGCCATCATAGTACAGGGATTGGCTAATCAATCGCTGAAAGGTGGTACGTTAAGACGCCTCTATAAAGAATTTCTCTTGGGATTGCTGAATGGCATTGTTTGCGCAGCAATCATTTTTGGTGTGTGTAAAATGATGTCACTGTCTCTCATGTTTGCCGCCACGGTGAGCCTGGCGCTTTTTTCAGTTATTATTTTCGCCGCCTTAGTAGGCACCTTCGTGCCGCTCACACTCAATAAATACAATATTGACCCTGCGCTTGCCACGGGTCCTTTTATTACCACCCTCAACGACGTAGTAGGCTTGTTCATCTATTTCACCATTGGCAACCTATTGATGTAACCCCACGAATGAAGATTCTGCATCTCGACGAAAACCACCCTTACCTATTGAGCGGATTGCTGGCAAGCGGACACACTTGTGTGGAAGCTTATGAGCTAAGCCGTGAAGAAATTCTCAATGAAATAGTCGACTACGACGGCCTGGTGCTCCGCAGTCGCACGCCGGTGGACAAGGAACTAATAGACGCAGCGCGAAAACTAAAATTTGTAGCGCGCGTAGGTTCGGGCATGGAAAATATAGATGTTAAATATGCCGAAAGTAAAGGCGTTTTATGCCTCCACACGCCCGAAGGACTATGTGATGCGGTGGCCGAGCACGCCTTGGGTATGTTGCTGGCCTTGCTAAATAATATTTGTAGGGCAAACCGTGAAGTGCGAAGCGGACTGTGGCGCAGAGCTGAAAACCGTGGAACCGAAATAGGCGGACAAACCATTGGAATCATAGGCTACGGCCACACAGGCAAGGCCTTCGCCAGAGTGCTGAGCGGTTTTGGCGCCAAAATACTTGCCTATGACAAATACATCTCCGGTTTCGGCAATGATCAGGTAATGGAATCCTCCATGGAGGAAATATTCGCCAAGGCGGATATTGTGAGCCTCCACATTCCCCAAAATGAAGAAACCTTACAATTGGTAAACAGCCGCTTTCTGGATTCATTCGCCAAGCCAATCATTTTAATAAACACTTCCCGAGGGAAAATTGTAAAACTTGACGACTTGGTTGAGGCAATGAAAAACGGGCAAGTAACAGGCGCATGCCTTGATGTGCTGGAATACGAAAACACGTCCTTCGAAAGCCTTTTTGATGGCGACATACCGGAGACCTTTGCCTACCTGAGCCGACACGACCGGGTAATCATGACCCCTCATGTAGCTGGATGGAGCCACCAATCGAAAGAGAAAATGGCCAAAATTATAGTAGCTAAAATTTCAACACACTTCCCTGCTTAGCATGTCAAAAGGGATTTCATATTACCTTTTTCTGCCCTTGCGTGTTTTGTGGCGCATTTGGTACTACGTCCTTATTGGAATTTTCACCATTCTCTTGTCGCCCTTTCTGCTTATTACCAGCATTTCTGAAAAGTGGTATCCGGCATTTCATTTTATTGCCCGCATATGGTCGTTGGCCATTATATTGGGCATGGGCTTCATTCCGCGGCCGCGAAGGATGGCCAATGGCCATTATCCAAAAGGCTTTGTGATATGCGCCAACCATGTGTCGGAAATTGACATCATGCTCACTTTTATCACCTTCAAGCAACCCTTTGTGTTTATCGGCAAAAAGGAGCTGAGTAAAATGCCATTGTTCGGATACTTCTACAAACGCACCAATATTTTGGTCGATAGGCAGAGTGCAAGTAGCCGCCAGAAGGTCTATAAACTGGCCAAAGAGCGGATGTCGAACGGCACAGGAATTTGCATTTACCCCGAAGGTGGTATCCCAAAACCCAAAGTAACACTAGCCCCTTTTCACATGGGCGCTTTCAAACTGGCGGCCGAAACGGATGTGCCCATCATTCCTGTTACCTTTCTTGACAATAAAAATAAACTACCGTCAGAATGGGGCTACGGCAGTCCGGGATTTCTTCGATACACCATCCACGAAGCGGTATATCCGGACTCAGACGACTTTCTCGATCCCAATGACCTGAAAGACTACTGCTATCAAATCATTTATTCCGAACTTAGCCGCCATGAAAATCACAAAGGAAGAAGTAGAAAAACTAGCTGATCTTGCCCGCTTGCAGCTAGACGAAAAAACGGTGGAACGCATGGCTACCGACATGGACAAGATGCTTCTGTTTATCGAGAAATTGAATGAGCTGGATACTGAAAATCTTGAACCCTTGGTTTACATGAATGAGGATGTAAATGTGCTTCGCGAAGATGCCGTGACCAAAGATTTCACCCAAAAAGATGCCTTGCACAATGCGCCCGATAGCGATTCGGATTACATACGTGTGCCCAAAGTGCTCAAACGCAAGTAATTCCTACTGCCTTTCAAAAAACTTTAGAATTTTACCCGTGGCACCTCGGTTGGCCTGAACCAAATCCAACGCTTGGTTGCCGGCTTCTCTTAGCTTTTTCAAATCATTTCGCCACTTGTGATGCACCGCCAAAAACTCATCACTGCTTGAAATACTGACTGCTCCAGTCATTTCTATCAGGTCGTGGGCTTCCTGAT
>CAZBBV010000118.1:0-6154 GCA_964490025.1 uncultured Cryomorphaceae bacterium
GCTGAAAGGCCGTGCCAGCAATGAAATTACAGGCCCGTTTCGTTCCGAAACCTTCGCTTTGAAACCCTCTGATTTCCACGGAGTAATTCCCAAACTTTTGGTAAAGGAAGGTGATGAGGTGAAAGCCGGAACGCCTATTTTTTACAGCAGTGCCTGCGAGCGCGTCATGTTTACGAGTCCCGTTAGTGGCGAGATAGCATCAATTCAGCGCGGCGCCAAGCGCGTTATTGAGCGCATTGTGATTCTGGCCGATAAGGAGGATCGTTTCGAAGACCTCGGCGCAGCCGAACCTTCAGGCATGAATCGCGAAGCGGTGGTAGAAAAAATGCTCGCAGCTGGCGTGTGGCCTTTCATTCGCCAACGGCCATATAATGTAATCGCTTTGCCGGACGATACGCCCAAAGCCATCTTTATCAGTGGCTTCGACAGCAATCCGCTGGCGCCCAGTCTGACCATGATTACTGAAGGTCAGGACGAAGATTTTCAGGCGGGAGTAAACGCATTGGCGAAGCTCACAAACGGAAAAATCCACTTGAGTGTACACAAGGAATTGGGCGAAAGCAGCGCATATAGAAATGTGAAAGGCGTGGAGAAGCACACCATAAGTGGCCCTCACCCCTCTGGTAATGTAGGTGTACAGATACACCACATTGACCCCATTAATAAAGGGGAGAAAGTGTGGTTTGTGGCCCCACAAGATGTGCTTATCATTGGCCGCCTCTTCCGCACCGGTCACTACAATCCGGCGATTACCATAGCGCTTTCAGGTTCAGAAGTAAAGGAGCCGCGCTATGTGCGCACCACCAAAGGAGTATGTGTAGCAGCATTGCTACACAATGGCCTGGTGCAAGACAATGTGCGTGTTATTTCCGGCAACGTATTTACAGGAGCCAAAATCCCTTTGGACGGATATCTTAGGGCCTACGACCAACAAATCACGGTGATTCCTGAGGAAAACGAACCGGAATTCTTTGGTTGGGCCTTGCCCCGTATGCACAAGTTTTCTTTGTCAAAGGCTTATTTCAGCTGGCTCACCCCCAACAAGGAATACCGCCTAACCACTTCGGCCAATGGTGAGAAACGCGCTTTTGTGGTTACCGGGGAGTACGAGAAGGTGTTTCCAATGGACATTTACCCTGCACAGCTGGTGAAGTCCATTTTGATGAACGACATTGAAGCCATGGAAAACCTGGGCATTTACGAAGTGAGCGAAGAAGACTTTGCCTTGGCAGAATTTAGCTGCACCTCGAAAATGGAACTGCAAAAGATAGTCCGCGAAGGCATGGACATGATGATAACTGAAATGGGAGTTTAATAATCAGGCATGAAAGCAATTCAAAAAATATTTGACAACATAAAGCCGAACTTCCAGAAAGGAGGGAAGCTAGAGAAGTTGCATTCGGTGTACGACGGTTTTTACACCTTCATGTTCGTACCCGCTGAGGTAACGAAGTCTGGAACTCATGTTCGCGATACCATTGACATGAAGCGCACCATGATTATCGTGGTGTTGGCCATGGTTCCGGCTTTGCTCTTTGGCATGTGGAACGTGGGCTATCAGCATTTTGTGCAAACAGGAGCGGATGTGTCCTTCATGGAAACATTCCTTTTCGGTGCCATCCGTGTGTTGCCAATCGTGGTGGTGAGCTATGGCGTAGGTTTGGCCATTGAGTTTGCGGTGGCGCAAATGAAAGGTCATCCGATCAATGAAGGATATTTGGTTTCAGGAATGCTTATCCCGTTGGTACTTCCTGTGGATATTCCACTATGGATGGTGGCTGCAGCCTCTGCTTTTGCAGTAATTATTGGAAAAGAAGTGTTCGGAGGATCGGGCATGAACTTATTGAACCCTGCGTTAACGGCACGTGCATTCTTGTTTTTCGCCTATCCTACCTTCATGTCGGGAAACCGGGTGTGGGTGGCCGATTCGGGCACAGTGGACGGCGTTACCGGCGAAACCATTTTGGGAAGTCTTGCAGCCGGAACCAATGTAGTAGGTACGGCTGTAGAAGAAGCAGGCATGCGCAGTTATTCTGTAATGGATGCTTTTCTTGGCTTTATTCCCGGTTCCATTGGCGAAACTTCGACTTTGGCCATTATTATAGGTGCTGCAATCCTTATCCTTACCGGTATAGGCAGCTGGCGCATCATGCTTTCGGCCTTAATTGGCGGAGCTGTAATGGGATTCATCTTCAATGCATTCGCGGTAAACGCTCTGATGGCCTTGCCGTGGTGGCAGCACATGATTGTGGGTGGCTTTGCTTTCGGTGTAGTATTCATGGCCACCGACCCGGTGAGTGCCGCACAAACCACCAAAGGAAAATGGATATATGGATTTTTAGTTGGTTTCTTCGCCATTATGATTCGTGTGTTCAACCCCGCTTATCCCGAAGGAATCATGTTGGCCATACTCCTTATGAATGTATTTGCACCACTCATTGACCACTATGTGGTGGAAGGCAATGTGAAGAAAAGACTTAAGAGACTAAAATCAGTTAAAGCCTAATCAATCATGGCAGTAGACGTAAATAAAAATAGCTACACTTTCCTTTTTGCTACTGTAATGGTGGTGGTGGTGGGTGTGTCGTTGGCCGTGGCAGCCATCTCGCTTAAGCCGCGCCAGGACAAGAATGTGGAGGTAGAAAAGAAACAGGATATTCTGAGCACCATTGGCTTCAAGAAATCGGAAACAAAGCCTGCCGAAGCCGAAGTGCTTTTCGAGCAATACATCACGCAAAAATTGGTGGTGCTGGCCGACGGTTCGTTGGACAATGAAGCAGATGCCTTTACCATAGATATGGCAGTGGAGCTGAAGAAGAACAGAGCGGACATGAAGTTTCCACTCTATATAGCCAGTAAAGACAACAAAACCTATTATATAGTACCCCTTCGTGGAAAGGGATTATGGGGTCCAATTTGGGGCTACATTGCCTTGAAAGAAGACTTGAACACAATATTGGGTGCCAGTTTTGACCACAAAACAGAAACACCTGGATTGGGCGCCGACATTAACAAGGATTTCTTCATGTCCCGCTTCACCGAGAAAACCATCTTCGAAGCTGATCAATTTGTCTCCATTCAGGTGGTTAAAAATGGCGCCAGCGGCGATCATCAGGTTGACGGCATTTCCGGAGGAACCATTACCTCTGTGGGCGTACAGGATATGTTGCAGGATTGCATCTCTTTTTATCTGCCTTATTTCGAAAAGGTAAAAGCCGCTCCTACAGTGGTAGATGCTACGCCTACTGACGAAGTGGCGCAAGGCGAAATTGTTGAATGATAAAACCGAAAAAGCTATGAGCAACGAAGCAATAGAAATACAAAAAACAGAGAAAGAGGGTCTGTTCTCCAAAAAGAACAGAAAGCTTCTGACTTTACCACTTAATGACGAAAACCCGATCACGGTTCAGGTATTGGGCATTTGTTCGGCGTTGGCCATTACGGTGAAGATGAAGCCGGCCATAGTGATGAGCTTGTCGGTACTCTTTGTGCTCATGGCCGGTAACGTGATCATCTCCTTGCTGCGCAACCTTATCCCCAACCGTATTCGAATCATTGTTCAGCTTGTGGTGGTAGCTTCACTGGTTATTTTAGTTGATCAGGTGCTAAAAGCCTATGTGTACGACGTAAGCAAGCAGCTTTCGGTTTTTGTCGGATTGATCATTACCAACTGTATCATTATGGGACGCTTCGAAGCATTCGCATTAGCCAATACGCCCGGAAGAGCGTTTTTGGATGCCATTGGAAATGCCGCCGGTTATGCCTGGATTCTTATAACCGTGGCCTTCTTCCGCGAATTGCTTGGCACAGGACAGCTTTTTGAAATACCCATTTTTGGCGACGCCACCCCTGGCAGCGAAAGCGGGCTGTACACCATGGGCTATGTAAACAATGGCTTGATGCTCCTTCCACCTATGGCGCTCATCATTGTGGGCGTTATCATCTGGATTCAGCGTGCAAGAAATCCTAAACTCATTGAAAACTAAGAGAGATGCAAGAACTGGTTAACATATTCGTTCGGTCGATCTTTATCGACAACATGATATTCGCCTATTTCCTGGGAATGTGCTCTTACCTGGCCGTTTCTAAAACTGTGAAAACAGGCGTAGGACTTGGTGCGGCGGTAATCTTCGTTTTGGTGGTTACCGTGCCGATCAACTGGGTATTGGAGAATTACCTATTGAAAAAAGGAGCTTTAAGTTGGTTGGGCGAAGAGTACGCCACCATGGACTTGAGCTTTCTCTCTTTCATTATGTTCATTGCCGTTATTGCCTCCATAGTGCAGTTGGTGGAAATGATTGTAGAAAAATTCGCCCCTGCGCTTTACGGCGCACTAGGGATTTTCCTTCCGTTAATTGCGGTAAACTGTTCCATTCTGGGTGGCGCTTTGTTTATGCAAGAGCGCGCCTACGGAACCATAGCTGAGGCTTCTGTCTTTGCCTTGGGTTCCGGAATTGGTTGGTTTTTGGCCATAGTAGCCATAGCGGCCATCCGCGAAAAAATGCGCTATTCTGACGTTCCCGGTCCGCTTAAAGGACTTGGAATCACTTTTATCATTACCGGCCTCATGGGTATTGCCTTCATGAGCTTCATGGGAATTGAACTTTAATTTGAAGTAAGCGATTGAGATTATGATGCTATTGATGACACAAACAATCCTCATTACCGTGCTGGTTTTCTTCACGGTAATTGCCCTTTTGGTGGTGCTCTTGCTTTCTGCCAAAGCCAAGCTAGCCCCCAGTGGCCCGGTAAAAATTATTATCAACGGGGAAAAAGAAATTGAAGTGGAGAGCGGAAGCACGCTGCTTACCACACTTGGCGCCAACAAAATATTCCTCCCCAGCGCTTGCGGTGGTGGCGGAACCTGTGCCATGTGCAAATGCCAGGTGGAAGAAGGCGGAGGAGAAATTCTTCCTACGGAAAAACCATATTTTACCAGAAAGGAAGTGCAGGAAAACTGGCGCCTTGGCTGCCAGGTGAAGGTGAAAAACAACATGAAGATTCATGTGCCAGAAGAAATTTTTGGCATCAAGAAGTGGGAGTGCGAAGTGGTATCCAACGACAACGTGGCCACCTTTATCAAGGAATTTGTAGTGAAGCTGCCTGAAGGCGAAAACATGCATTTCGAATCGGGTGGATACATCCAGATCGACGTGCCGCCTTGCACGGTAGATTTCAAAAGCGACTTGTACAAAATAGATGAGCAATACCGCGAAGATTACGACAAGTTCAAGATTTGGGATCTGAAAATGAAGAACACAGAACCCATCTTCCGCGCGTATTCTATGGCCAACCACCCGGCCGAGGGAAATATTATCATGCTCAATATCCGTATCGCCACGCCACCTTGGGACAGAGCCAAGAATACGTGGATGAATGTAAATCCCGGAATTTGCAGCTCATACGTGTGGTCGCTCAACCCGGGAGATAAAGTGACCATTTCCGGTCCTTATGGAGAGTTTCACATCAAGCCTACCAAAAACGAGATGGTGTACATTGGGGGAGGAGCCGGTATGGCGCCATTGCGCAGCCACATTTTCCACTTGTTTCACACCGAAAAGACAAGAGATCGAAAAGTGTCTTTTTGGTACGGTGGCCGCTCGAAACGCGAGCTTTTTTACACGGAAGATTTCAGAAAGATTGAGAAGGATTTCGACAACTTTACGTACAACATTGCCCTCTCAGAGCCCTTGGCTGAAGACAATTGGGATGGCTACAAAGGTTTCATCCACCAAGTGGTGCTGGAAAATTATCTGAGCAAACACCCCGAGCCGGAAGAGATAGAATACTACCTATGCGGGCCGCCCATGATGAACGCCGCAGTGTTCAAAATGCTGGACGACCTGGGCGTTCCGCCTGAGAAAATCGCCTTTGATGACTTCGGAGGTTAAGCATACCGGGAAGGCTGCTCAGTTTGGGCAGCCTTTTTTTAGATTCATGCTTCTGGCAAGTGTGGCCATGCTCATGCTTCATTGTGCCAAGCCTGAGAAATACAAAATTGTGACCGACGGCCGGGCACAAGGCACCACCTACCGCATTACCATAATGGTGGACAGTGTAGCCGATTATGCCGCCGACTATGCACAAATTCTCAACGACATTGACAAGAGCCTTTCTACTTATCAAAGCAATTCGCTCATAAGCCGCATGAATG
>CAZBBV010000119.1:0-6152 GCA_964490025.1 uncultured Cryomorphaceae bacterium
ACAAAAACTCAACGCCGCTGCCGGACACATGACCATGGTGATGGCCACCTGCCCTGACTACAGCGCTATGTGTTACAAGATTTTGGGCTTGAACGCTTATAGTAATGATAAATACGGCGAAGCGGCCGAACATTTCAGGAAGGCCATCAGCCTAGTGTTTGAGGACGTGATGGAAGAGCAAGAGACCAGGGACATGCTCGAAGATTGCGAAGAGCTGCATAGAATTTCTACCGCCAATGTGCCATTCAGCCCAATCCCGATTAGCGATTTGTGCACCCACGAAGATGAGTATCTGGCGGCTATTTCGCCGGACAATAGCTCAATATATTTTACCCGTCGCTACGAAAAAGACGACAAGAACTCACTGGTAAAGGTCTTGGTGGAAGAGTTTACGAAAAGCGAAAAAGAGAACGGAGGCTACGCCAAAGGCAAAGCCATGGGCTATCCTTTTAACCAAAATTTGAACGAAGGAGGTCCCACCATTACAGCAGATAACCGAACAATGTATTTCACCATTTGCGTGCCCTTGGCCACAGGGGGCAACAATTGCGATATTTATTACACCCGCATGGTGGATGGCTTTTGGGAAGAGATCCGTCCGGCAGGCGACTCCATAAACCACCCCACGGCATGGGACAGCCAGCCCAGCATTAGTGCAGATGGCACCGTGCTGTATTTTGCCTCCAGTAGAGAAGGGGGGATGGGCGGATTGGATATTTATCGCTCAGAAAAACTGCCCAATGGAGAATGGAGCAGGGCAGTGAATCTTGGGCCTAAAATCAACACCGAATCGCATGAGAAATCACCATTCATCCACAGCGATTCGCGCACACTCTATTTTAGTTCTCAAGGCCACTTGGGCATGGGCGGTTATGATCTTTTTATGTGCCAAGAAAGCGACAATGGATGGAGCAAACCGAAGAATCTTGGTGCGCCCATTAACACAATCGAAGACGAACTCGGCATGGGCGTTACGTTGGACGGTCGCTACGGTTATTTTTCATCCAACATTCACAAAGGCAAAGGCGGCTGGGACATTTTTAAGTTCTCGCTCTACGAAGAGGCCCGCCCTGAAAAGGTGGTGATGGTGCGCGGCAAACTGGTGGACGAAAGTGGGCTGCCCGTCTATCAGGCGAAGGTCGAAGTGAAGAATGTGGAAACCAAAGAAGTGCAGACCATTCACATTGACACTGAAAACGGTGAGTATACAGCGGTTTTCAGGAAAGAAGAAGAAGAGGAAATGGTGATGACCATAAAAACAGAAGGCTACACATACGCTTCAACAGAGGTGAAAGAAGATGAGGACGGGATGGTGACCAAAGACATGGAGGTGAAGAAAGTGGTGGTGGGAGCAAATGCCACGCTTGATGTGAATTTCGAAACAAACTCCTTCGCGCTTAGTCAGGTTTCGAAAACCATCATTGAAGCTTTCGCCGAGTTTATGGTGGAGAATCCGGGCGTGGTGGTTTCCATTGAAGGGCATACCGACAATATAGGCCTAGCAGCGGACAATAAGGCCCTTTCAGAGGCGAGGGCCAAGGCTGTGTACGATTACCTACTGGAATTAGGCGTGGCCAAGCACCGCATGCTCTACGCCGGATTTGGATCGGCTAAGCCAATAGCCTCGAATGATACAGAGGCCGGTAGGTCAAAAAACCGAAGGACGGTTTTTGTGATTTTGGCCAAATAAAAAAGCCCTGACATTGCTATCAGGGCTCTCATAATCTTTCTCTTTTCGAAAATTACATACGCTTTTCTTTGATACGGGCTTTCTTGCCGGTCAAATCGCGTAGGTAGAAAATGCGTGCACGACGTACAACACCTTTCTTGTTGATTTCAATTTTCTCCAAGGCGGGTGAGCTCATAGGGAAGATACGCTCTACGCCCACGTTACCGCTCATCTTGCGAATAGTAAAAGTTTCAGTGGCGCCGCTTCCTTTGCGTTGAAGCACAGTTCCTCTGAAAAACTGGGTACGTTCCTTAGCGCCCTCTTTGATGGTGTAGTATACAGTGATGGTATCTCCTGCGCCGAACTCAGGGAACTCTTTCTTTGCAACAACCTCGTCTTGAATGTATTTGATTAAATCCATGATGCTTATGTTTCTTTTTCTCTCCTCGAAAATGGGAGCGCAATATTACAAAACTTTACTCGATAACAATTGCTACCAATTGAAATTTCTAACACTACTCTTCTAATAAGTCCGGGCGCCTTTCTTTGGTGCGCTTTACGGCTTCTTCGTATCGCCATTCATCCACCTTTTTGTGCTGGCCCGAAAGTAGAATATCCGGCACTTTCAATCCTTTAAATTCTTCTGGGCGGGTGTACACCGGAGGTGCCAACAGATTGTCCTGAAACGAATCTGTGAGGGCGGAAGTTTCGTCGTTCAGCACACCCGGTAGCAAGCGTATGATGGCATCCGAAAGTACTGCTGCCGCTAGCTCCCCACCCGAAAGCACGTAGTCGCCAATGGAGATTTCCATGTTGATGTGCAAGTCCCGTATCCGTTGGTCAACGCCTTTATAATGGCCGCAAAGAATCAGAATGTTTCCCGACAGCGATAGACGATTGGCCATTTTCTGGTTTAAGCGCTCACCATCAGGTGTCATGTAGATGAGGTATTCGTACTGCCTTTCGCTTTTTAGTTTTTCTAAGCAGCGGTCAATAGGTTCGGCCATCATCACCATGCCTGCGCCACCGCCATATTGGTAGTCGTCCACTTGCCGGTGGTTCATGGTGCTGTAATCGCGGAGGTTGTGCAAATGCACTTCTACCAAGCCTTTGTCTTGGGCTCTTTTCAAAATGGAAGCTTGAAAGGGGCTGTGAAGCAATTCGGGGAGTACGGTGAGAATATCAATCCGCATAATGTGGTAGTGTAGTGCCCAGAACAGGACTTGAACCTGCACATCCTAATGGACACAAGGCCCTCAACCTTGCGCGTCTACCAATTTCGCCACCTGGGCTGGTGAGAGAAAAAGAAAGGGGATAAATCCCCTTCTCTCTACTCTGTGATCTGGCCGGGGCTCGAACCCGGGACCCTAACATTAAAAGTGTTATGCTCTACCAGCTGAGCTACCAGATCTTTCGGTACTATTCCTTTCGGAAAAAGTGGGGCAAATATACAAGCCCCGAAAGTACTGACCAAACCGCATTTCTCTTTTTTTAGTCCACAGTTTTATCCCTTCGAAATCAAGGATTTCATTGGGAAAACTATCTTCGCCAACACATGATTTTGAAAAAACATATCGCCCTCTGTGGCATGCCCGGCAGTGGAAAAAGCACAGTTGGAAAGCACTTGGCTGAGCGACTTCAATGCGCCTTTGTGGATTTGGATGCCTTCATTGAAGAAAATGAACAGATGTCTATTTCTGAAATTTTCGAAGGGAAAGGCGAAGCCGCTTTTCGGGATATGGAAATGAGATATTTGTCACTGCTTCTTCGGCAAGAGCCCGCTATCATTGCACTGGGCGGAGGGGCGCTTACATCTGAAAGGCTTTTTAAACTGGCGAATGAACATTCCAACTTGGTTTACCTTTCTGTGGAGTTGCCAACGCTTATTTTTAGGTTAAAGGATGAGCGCTCGGAAAGGCCTTTGCTGTCGGCACCGGAGTGGGAGGGCAGATTGGCCGAGCTTGAGCAAACACGTAGGACTGTTTTTGAAAGAGTAAAATGGAAGATGGACGGCGAAATGACCGTCGAAGAGATTGTAGAACACATTGTAAAACAAGTAGAATCAGAATGGGAATAGAAACCATAATCAAACAACGAAGGAATATTAAACCGGAACTTTTTTCGGGTGCAACAATACCGGACGCAGATGTTCAAGCCCTCTTGGATGCTGCCAATTGGTCGCCCACGCACGGACATACTGAGCCTTGGCGCTTTCATGTTTTTTCGAAAGTAAGAATGCAAGCGTTTTTGGACGCTTACAGAGAAGTGCTCACGCAAATTGAAAGTGATCCGGAGCGAATAAATACCCTGATGCAGGTTTGGGAGCTGCGTGCCAAGCTAAGTTCGCACATTATTGTTTTGGCTATGAAGCGCGGGGACAACCCGAAAATTCCTGTGTGGGAAGAGATAGCCGCAGTAGGTGCTGCTGTGCAAAACATGTGGCTGCTGGCCACCGAGCGCAACATAGGCATGTATTGGGGGTCGGGAGGGTTAACCTCCCAGCCTTTGTTTCGCGAGGCCTTTGGATACGGCGAACAAGACCTGATGATGGGATTTTTAATCCTTGGGCGCTATGAGGGAGAATGGCCGGAGGGCAAACGAAAAAGCGAAATAGCTGCTAAAACCGATTGGTAAGCTTTTATTCCAAATAAGCTGTCATGGTGCTTTCCGTATCCACCACCACGTGTTCCTGGTAGGTGGTGCTGAGCGACATGCCTACATAATTGGCTTTCACCGGAAAGCGCTTGTGGTCGCGGTCGACCAGCACAGCTACAGAGAGTTTTTTCGGCGCGCGAGTGAGAAACAATTGCAAGGCGTACATCAAGGTTTTGCCAGAATTGAGCACGTCGTCCACCACTACTACTTTTTCGTCGTTGGCATTGGCCGCTAAACCAGAGCTTTGAATAGGATGGGAGAGGGGCTCGTCTTTGTCCAAAGCCACCGATACCAGGCTGCATTTCAAATTGGAGATTTTCTCCAGCCTATTTACAAGCATCTCCGCCAATCGGTAGCCGCGTTGCTCAATGCCCGCCACTATTATCTCGCCGTCGTGCTGATGGTCTTCATAAATCTGCCAGGCAATGCGGTCGAGCTTGTGTTCAATCTGTTCTTTGGTAAGGATGAGGGTACGTTCCTGTGGCATGGCCGTTTAATTATTTTCCAAAAGTATGAAAAGCTCATTGCCCGCTCGTGGCTTGGCTGAGTTGTAGCAGGTCTCCATGGTCTTGATATGGAACAAGTCTTCAAAATAGGCCATGTATTCCGCTTTGTTGCCGCCAAAAGGAGGGTGGCTGTCGTTAAGCGGAATTTGAAACAAAACACCCATCAGCTTTCCGCCTTTTTTCAGCAGGTTTTTCATTTTCTCGGCATAGGCTCTTCGAAGCGCGGGATCAATGGCGCAGAAGAAGGTCTGCTCGATAATGAGATCGTAACTACCGCGGTGTTCGAAAAAATCGCCTTCTACTAGGTTCTCTTTTGGAAAATCAGGAACGCGCGCCTCCAAAGATTTCAATGCTCGTGGCGCCAGGTCAATCACCGTTACATTTTTGAAGCCTTGTTGGTGGAGGTATTCGGCTTCGTAGGCATTGCCCGCTCCGGGAATTAGAATGTTGATGTCTTTGTTCTTGCACTGATCCAGGTATTCTTTAATTGGTGGCGAAACCATGCCTAAGTCCCATCCGGTTTCGTGGTTCTCGTATTTGTTGTTCCAAAAGTCTTTGTCGAGGGAAATCATGGGAAGTAGAAGCCTAAGATTTGTTTTCTGAACCAAAAGGGATTGCTCACCAGCTTTGCCTCGTATTGAACTATGCCAATGCCATCAGCAAATTTTACCGGAAGTGTGTATCCGGGCTGAAAAGGATAATTGGGGTTGTTTAGTTCATATATTCGGTCTATTCCTCTCAGCTCTGCGCTGTAGCCATCAATGGTGATGGATTCGTCCTTACGAAGGAGGTGTGTGATAAACGCTGTGTTCGGGCTGCCAAAGGCGGCAACGGTATCTCCTTCGAAAGCCAGCCACACATTGCCCGATTCGTCAGTAAACTTATCGGCATAGAGCAGCCAATTTACCGGAAGGGTGCCATGCAAGCCTGAAATGGTGATTTGATAATGATCGCCCATATCGAAACGCTCCACTATACGCACCGTGTCTATGCTGTCTATCGGGACGAAGAAACCGGTGGAGTCGAGCACGTAGTTTTGGTAATACCATTCGGTACCGGGCTCAGAGGGGAAATAGCTGCGCAAGTCAAGTGGCGCGGGCAGATCTTTTTTGCATGAGGCCGCCACTACTATTAAGAACAGGGAAATGACAAATCGTAAGTGGTTCATGGGCAATTATTTCTTCTCCAACATAACTACACTTTCCACATGAAAGGTTTGCGGAAACATATCCACGGCCTGCACTTTTTTCACCGCGTAGGCCTCCTTCATCAGGGCAATGTCGCGCGCTTGGGTGGCGCTGTTGCAACTTACGTATACAATA
>CAZBBV010000120.1:0-6143 GCA_964490025.1 uncultured Cryomorphaceae bacterium
CAACTCATTCGCATTATTCGCGACAAATTTCTGGTGGATGCTGTGGGGCTGAACAAGATCAAAGGTGTGCCATTCACCGCTGCGGAGATCAAAGAAAAGATTCACGAACTGTATAAAGCCTTACAGCCATGAGCGAAAACGTGAACACCCCACTTACGGCCAACGACTTCAAGACCGACCAGGATGTTCGCTGGTGCCCCGGTTGCGGCGACTATTCCATCTTGAAGCAGGTGCAAAACGTGATGCCCGAGCTGGGCTTGAAAAAGGAAGAGATCGTTTTTATCTCAGGCATTGGTTGCTCCTCGCGCTTTCCTTATTACATGGACACCTATGGAATGCACAGCATCCACGGGCGTGCTACGGCCATAGCCTCAGGCCTCAAGGCCACCCGCCCGGAACTAAGTGTGTGGATCATCACCGGCGACGGCGATAGCCTTTCTATTGGCGGAAACCACCTCATACACTTGCTGCGTCGCAATTTCGACGTGAACATCCTACTGTTCAACAACGAGATTTATGGCCTCACCAAAGGCCAATACAGCCCCACAAGCGAATTGGGCAAGCGCACGAAAAGCACACCTCAAGGCTCCATTGACCATCCTTTCAATCCTCTTGCACTCGCCATGGGTGCAGATGCCACCTTTGTGGCCCGCAGCATGGACCGCGACCCCAAGCACCTGCGTGAAATGTTGCTGCGCAGCAACCAGCACAAAGGCACTTCCTTTTTGGAGATATATCAAAACTGCAATGTGTTTAACGACGGTGCTTTCGAAGTGTTTACCGACAAAGGCCAACGCGAGCACAACACCCTTTTTGTGGAGCATGGGCAGCCGCTCATTTTTGGAGAAAACAGTGCGAAAGGCGTAATGCTGGACGGCTTCACACCCCGTGTGGTGGACATGGCCGAACACAGCGCCAGCGACCTATGGATACACGACGAGAAAGACCGTGGCAAGGCCAACCTGCTGGTGCGCTTCTTCGACGATCCCAAGCACAACGGCCTACTTCCGCGACCATTTGGTGTTTTCTATAGCGAAAAGCGCTTCTGCTACGAAGAGGCCATGAATGCCCAATTGCAAGAAGCCATGCAAAAGCCCGCTGACTTGGATGCCTTGCTCCGCGGCCGCAGCACCTGGACGATTGGATAAGCACAAAGCGCTTTTGTGCAGTTGTAAGTCTTAAATATTTAGTTGTAAGTCGGGGCGATTTCGGAGCGTTTCCGCATTTTTCCTTTCGCCGCCTTTGTCCTGCTGAGCGGAGCGAAGCAACACATAAAAAACCATTAAAGAAAGCCCACGCACTATCAGATTCCAGGTCGAGCCCGGGAATGACGCGTAATATAGTCTCACGCAACATCAGATTCTAAAACAAGTTCAGAATGACGGGCAGAATTAATCCGCATATCAAACCTTCGAAAGAATTAAGGGCTACAATCCGATTGGATTTGAGCCAAAAGCCGTGGTCTGTGGTCCGTCGTCCGTGGACCATAAATCCATGGGTCAGAAGCGCTCCTTCAACTCGGCGCTCAATTCAAATATGTAAGAAAGGATTTCGCTGCGGCCATAACCCGTTTCGGCACTGCTGGCGAATATTTTCGGCAATGCGCTCCAATCTTGTAGCAGGCGTTTCTTGTATTTAAGCTGGTTTTTCCCCCATTCTGTGCTCGAGAGCTTGTCCAGCTTGGTGAAGATGATGCTAAACGGCACACCTTGAATGCCCAGCCATTCCATAAACTCCAGGTCGTTGGCTTGCGGCAGGTGTCGCGAATCGATAAGCACAAAGAGGTTTACAAGGTTTTCCCGCTTTTCGATATAGTCCTTAATGAGGCCTTCAAATCCTTTCCGACTTTTTTTTGAAACCTTAGCGTAACCATAGCCCGGCAAGTCCACCAGAAACCATTCTTCGTTAATCAGAAAATGATTGATCAGCTGCGTTTTCCCCGGTGTGCCTGAGGTTTTGGCCAATGCCTTTCGCTCGCACAGCATGTTGATCAAGGAGCTCTTTCCCACATTGCTGCGGCCGATAAAGGCAAATTCCGGTCGCTTTGGCGGCGGGCATTCGGTGTAGGTAGAAGCGCTTTTTACAAACTCGGCCGTACGTACTTTGGCGTCGGTCATGGCATTACAGGGTTTGCAGCCAGCCGTCGAGCAATCGGTTGAACTCATCCGGATGCTCCATCATGGGCGCGTGGCCGCATTGGTCAATCCAGAAGAGGGAGGCATGGGGCAGTTTTTCGTTGAACTCAATGGCCACCTCCGGTGGGGTCACACTGTCTTGTTTTCCCCAAATAAGACAGGTAGGAACAGTGATTTTGGGTAAGTCTTTGCCCATGTTGTGCCTGATGGCGCTTTTGGCAATGGCCAATATCCTGATCAGTTTTCCACGGTCGTTGATAGTTTGAAACACATCTTCCACCAGTTCGTCGGTAGCAATTTCGGGGTCGAAAAACACTTCTTGCGTCTTGCGCTTGATGAAGCTCTTATCTTCCCTTCTCGGGAACGATTCGCCAAATGCTTTTTCATACAAACCGCTACTTCCGGTAAGTACCAATCCGCCCATTTTGTCGCTGTTTTTCAGGGCATAAATCAAGGCTACATGCCCGCCCAGCGAATTGCCTAAAAGAATGGGTTTCTCATAGCCCATGGCTTTTATAAAATCTTTTACAAACGAAGCAATGCTCTTCACATTGGTGGTGAGCACCGGCAGTTTGTAAATGGGCAATGAAGGAATGATAACCTGATATCCACGCGTGGAAAAGTAATCGGTGATGCCTGAAAAATTGCTCAACGCACCCATCAATCCATGCAGAAGTATAAGCGGTTTTCCTTCGCCCACTTCTATGTACTCATACTTCCCTTTGGTCTTAAGCGCTTTTTCCATTCAGATATGCTTCTCGAGCCAAAAATAGACTTTTTACAATGCCAACAACAGGAGCGAATTCAATAATTCGGATTTAGAGGTCGGTAAGCTTGGTAGTTCATTTTTAAGCCTGAAATGGGGCTTAGTGGGATTTTTTTCAACAAAGTGGTAAAAAGTGGTAAAAAGTGGAGTGTTTGTCTGTATATTAGCCCAAAACTTCACAGAAGCTACTGATGACCAGCTTAATAGGCGTACATGACTGTAAACTAGATGCCAAAGGCCGCATGATGCTGCCCGCCGGGCTTAAGAAACAGCTCATGCCCATATTGGCCGAAGGCTTCATCATCAAGCGCAGTGTTTTTCATGCTTGTCTGGAGATTCACCCCATGGGCGAATGGAACAAGGTGATGGACAAAATCAATAAGCTGAACCGCTTTGTAAAGAAGAACAACGACTTCATCCGCATTTTCACCGCCGGTGTGCGCGTGGTGGAGATTGATGGTGCAGGCCGTTTTCAAATACCGAAAGACCTGGTGAATGTGGCCAAGCTGAACAAAGAGATTGTGCTCAGTGCGGCGGTGAACATCATTGAACTGTGGGATAAGGAGAGCTACGAAAAAGTAATCAACGATCCGAACATTGACTTTGGCGCTTTGGCTGAAGATGTGATGGGCGGGCAAAACGAGCCGGATGAAAACTGATTACCACGTTCCGGTGCTTCTGTATGAGTCTGTTTCCGGGCTCCAAATCCGTCCGGATGGGCTGTATGTTGACGCCACATTTGGCGGCGGAGGCCACAGCGCCCACATACTCGAAAAGCTTTCCACAGGGAGGCTTTTCTCTTTTGATAAAGATGCGGATGCTGCAAGTGGCTTTCCTGAGCATCAAGCGTTTCAGTTTATCGCCAGCGATTTCCGCTATCTGAAAAATCAATTGCGCTTTCAGGGCGTGAAGTTGGTGGATGGCATCCTGGCCGATCTAGGCGTATCGTCGCACCAGTTCGATCAGGCGGAGCGTGGCTTTTCTATCCGCTTCGAAGCCGAGTTGGACATGCGCATGGACCGCAGCCAGAGCCTTTCGGCAAAAACCATTCTGAACGAATACGAAGAAGACCGCCTGGCAGATGTGCTGCACAACTATGGCGAGGTGACACGCTCGCGCGCCATGGCCAAAGCCATTGTGGCCCAAAGAGCAATAGCGCCCATTCTAACGGTTCAAGACCTAAAGAAAGTTTTGGCGCCATTCACACCCAAGCAAATGGAAACCAAGTTTTTGGCGAAGGTGTTTCAGGCACTCCGCATAGAGACGAACGACGAAATGGGCGCCCTTCGCGAGATGCTTGAACAGTCCGCAGAGGTGCTGAAAACAGGTGGCCGACTGGCGATCATAAGCTACCACAGCCTGGAAGACCGCATGGTGAAGCATTTTCTGAAAGAAGGAAAAGTGGAAGGCGAGGCCGACCGCGATTTTTATGGCAATAGAATTATTCCCTTCAAGGTAATCACCCGCAAGCCCATAGTACCTGCGGAAGAAGAAATAGCGCGCAATCCACGCTCGCGTAGTGCCAAACTGAGAATAGCCGAACGGATATGAAGCGCATTAGAAAATACATAGCGCAGTTTGTGCATTTGGTTCGAGCCCAGCTTGGCGAATGGTCGCTCAATCCGACCAAAAATCCCGAAATGGTTCCCATGGTTATTTACCTAGCCGTTTTGGTGTTTCTAAACATTTCCCTATCACATCAGGCTGATGAAAAAGTGAGAGAAATAAAGCAATTGGAAAGTGAGCTGAAGGAGAAAAAGTCGGCTTTCATCCACACGCGAATCCAACGAAACGAGGCCACCAAGCTTTCTTCCCTGCAAACAGATTTGAGTCAGACAGGCTTGGCAGTTGATCCTTCCACCACTTACATAATGGAAGTAAAACCATGAGTTTCAACCGCGACATATTAAAGAGGTTGTACGGCATGGCCTTGGTGTTTCTGCTAGTGGCTGCGGCCATAGTGGTGAAGTTGATCAACTACCAGATTCTCGAGAAAAACGACTGGAAACAACTCGAAGAAACCACCGTGATTCAGGAGCGGAAAATTCCTGCCCAAAGGGGAAATATCTACTCTATTGATGGCAATCTACTCGCGACTACCATGCCGCGCTATTCGATTCATTTCGACCCAATGGCTGTGGAATCTGGCGTTTTTGAAGCAGGAGTAAAAACGCTCGCACAACAACTGGCTAGGTTCACACAAAAAGGCAACAGTGCCTGGTGGGAAAAGGAACTGCGCTCAGCACGCGCAAAGGCCAACCGCTACTATCCCGTTGCGGAGAATGTGAGTTATATAGGACTGAAGCAGCTGCGCACTTTCGAAATTTTTAAGAAAGGAAAATTCACCGGAGGTCTGGTGGTGGAGTTCGAGAATATGCGCGAGCATCCATTTGGAAGAATGGCCGAGCGAACCATTGGCTACAGCCGCGACGGCGCTCATGTGGGATTGGAGGGCGCGTTCAGCGGCGACCTGGGTGGTGTAGATGGTACGCAGCTCAGCCAGAGAATAGGACAGGACCTTTGGAAGCCGTTGTACTCAGGCCAGTATAAAGAACCGCTGGATGGCGTGGATGTCATTTCCACCATTGATGTGCACATACAAGACATAGCCCACCAGGCACTTCTGAGTACGCTAATAAAATTTGAAGCAGACCACGGATGTGTGGTGGTGATGGAGGTAGCGACAGGCGCCGTGCGCGCGATCGTGAATTTGGGGAGAACAGAACGCGGAACCTACTACGAAAAGCTCAACTACGCCGTAGGAGAAAGCACGGAACCCGGAAGTACCTTTAAGCTGGCTACCGTAATTGCTGCTTTGGAAGATGGCATTGTTGATACTTCCACCATTGTGGACACCTACGGAGGAGAATATGAGTTCTTTGGCTCGACCGTTCGCGACAGCCGCAAAGGGGGTTATGGAAAAATTTCATTCGGGCATGTTTTCGAGGTGTCGTCCAATGTGGGTATTGCCAAAGTTATTTACGACTATTACAAAAGCGACCCGGGAAAATTTGTAGACAGACTCTACCTCATGGGCTTGTCGCAGAAGCTGGGTGTGAGCATACCGGGTGAGGCCAGTCCGGAGATTCCTCGTCCCGGCGACCCGAAATGGTCGGGCCTAACTCTACCCTGGATGGCCCACGGCTATGCGGTTCGTCTTACACACCTGCAAATACTGGCTTTCTACAACGCCATAGCCAATGACGGAACATGGTTGCGCCCTTATTTCGTTGATCGATTGG
>CAZBBV010000121.1:0-6120 GCA_964490025.1 uncultured Cryomorphaceae bacterium
AATATCGTTGTACACATTAGGCTCGGTGTACTTAAGGCCCAGGTCTTCCAACTCGGTTTTAATGCTATAAAGTCCCAAACGGTGGGCGAGGGGGGCGTAGATATACAGCGTTTCGGAGGCTATCTTCACCTGCTTTTGCTGCGCCATGTGGTCCAGCGTTCGCATGTTGTGCAGCCGGTCGGCAAGCTTTATTAGGATCACGCGCACATCTTCCGAAAGCGTGAGCAGCATTTTCCTAAAATTCTCAGCTTGAATGGACACATTCTGATCCAGGATACCGCTAATTTTCGTCAGCCCATCTATGATTCGGGCTATTTTGTCTCCAAAGAGCCGTTCAATGTCTTCGAGTGTGTAGTCGGTGTCTTCTACCACGTCGTGAATTAGCGCTGCAGCTATGGAGGTGGCACCAAGTCCGATTTCTTTCGCCACTATTTCGGCCACCGCCAGCGGGTGGAAGATGTACAACTCACCCGATTTTCGACGAACATTTTTATGAGCGTCCAAAGCGAGGTTGAAGGCTCGCCGGATGATTTTTTTGTCTTCGTCGTTTAGTTTTTCTTTTGCAGTGCGAAGCAAGGAACGATAGCGCGCAAGTATTTCACGCTTTTCCATTTCATCCCTACCTATAGCCTGCTCTTCCATTCTCTAAATGTAGAATTATTCGTTATCTGTTCAACTGTTTCGGGGCTCGCTTGTTCACGGGCTAGCCGGCGCTTAAAGTGCGGGTAGCACGAGCGTAGAAACTTCGCCAAAACCAATACGAATACCCGATTTTTCAGCGCTTCCACGGATGATGACCGTGTCTCCATCTTGAATGAATTTACGTTCGCTGCCGTCGCTCATCACAATTGGTTTGGTGCCTTTCCATGTGAGTTCGAGCATGGAGCCGTAACTATCAGGTGTTGGCCCACTTATGGTTCCGGAACCCATCATATCGCCTACTATGATATTGCAGCCATTCACCGTGTGATGGGCCAGTTGCTGGGCCATGTTCCAATACAGGTATTTGTGGTTCGAAACGCAAACCACTTGTTCTTTTGCATTGGCGGGCTTTATGCTCACCTCCAAACGGATGTCGTAATTTTTCTCTCCATCAAATTTTAGGTAGGGCAATACTTCAGGCTCTTGCTTAGGTCCTGCTGTTTTGAAAGGCTCAAGTGCATCCAATGTCACAATCCATGGCGAAATGCTGGAGGCAAAATTTTTAGCCAAAAATGGCCCCAAAGGGACATACTCCCATTTCTGGATATCGCGCGCACTCCAGTCGTTCAGTAGCACCATGCCGAAAATATATTCTTCAGCTTCTTCAGTGCTTATACTTTCGCCCATGTGCTTTCCCTGGTGTGTAATAAAAGCGGTTTCTAACTCAAAATCGAGAAGGCGGGTAGGCCCAAAAGAAGGTATGGCCGCGTCGTCGGCCTTGGTCTGTCCTTTGGGTCGGTGTATAGGCGTTCCGCCGGGAATAATGGACGACGAGCGGCCGTGGTAGCCCACCGGAAGGTGAAGCCAGTTGGGCAATAGTGCGTTGTCCGGATCGCGAAACATAGTGCCCACATTGGTGGCATGCTCGCGGCTGCTGTAAAAGTCGGTATAGTCGCCAATTTGAACCGGCAGGAGCATTTCCACTTCGCTAATGTGGCAAAGCGCTTCTTTAAGCCCTTCTCTTTCCTCATTGTTTTCGCGAAAAAGTTGAGAGAGGCGGATGCGCAGCATTCGAGTAGTAAACTTACCCAATGCAATGAAATCGTTCAGATCGTTGTAATAGAAAATATCTTCCGGCAAGTCCAGATCGTTGAAATAGCCGGATTCGTGTAGAATGCTCAGGTCTATCACGGTGTCTCCAATACGGCTCACACAGGCAATGGCTTCGTCGGCTTTTCGGGCCACGCCAAAGGGCAGGTTTTGAATGGGAAAATCGCTGTGTTCGGGAACTTTAATCCAGCTCCTCAAATCGGGGTTGTTGGCTTCTATCATGAGAAATAAATGCTTTGTCACAAAAGTATCAAAAGCGGCATAAGCGGGAAGTGAATCGGACAGGCTTGGTCTTTTACTTTCCAACATTTTTCGGCAAATGAATCGGCTATATTTGGGCAAAATTTCGAGAGATGAAAAAAGACAAAGAGATATTCGGACTAATCAAAAAAGAGAATAAGCGCCAAACACATGGAGTGGAACTTATAGCCAGCGAAAACTATGTGAGCAAGCAAGTGATGCAGGCCATGGGCTCGGTGCTGACAAACAAATATGCGGAAGGATTTCCGGGAAGAAGGTACTATGGTGGTTGCGAGGTGGTAGATGAAGTGGAGAACTTGGCTATTGATAGGCTAAAAGCACTGTTTAATGCGGAATATGCAAACGTGCAGCCACATAGCGGATCGCAGGCCAATGCCGCGGTGTACTTGGCTTGCTTGAAACCGGGCGATAAAATATTGGGCTTCGACCTGAGCCATGGAGGACACCTTACCCACGGATCGCCGGTAAATTTTTCCGGAAAGCTTTATCAGACTTCATTTTACGGTGTGGAGCAAGAAAGCGGAATGATCGATTTCAATAAAATTCGCGAAAAGGCGAAAGAGGAGAAGCCTAAGATGATTATTTGTGGAGCATCTGCCTATAGCCGCGAGTGGGACTACAAAACCCTTAGGAGCATTGCTGATGAAGTGGGCGCTCTGCTACTGGCGGATATCTCTCATCCTGCAGGACTTATTGCTCGGGGTCTGCTCGAAGATCCGCTTCCACATGTGCACATTGCTACCAGCACCACGCACAAAACATTGCGCGGCCCACGCGGTGGCGTGATTATGATGGGAAAGGATTTTGAAAATCCTTTTGGCTTGAAAACCCCGGCCGGAAAGGTCCGGATGATGAGTTCAGTGTTGGATTCTGCAGTCTTTCCAGGTACACAAGGCGGACCGCTAGAGCATGTTATTGCCTCTAAGGCAGTGGCGTTCGAAGAAGCTATGTCGGATGAGTTCTTTCACTATATCCTTCAGGTGCAGAAAAATGCCAAGTACTTGGCGCAGCTATTTACAGATGCGGGCTACCATATTGTTTCGGGAGGAACTGACAACCACCTAATGCTGATTGACTTGCGAAACAAAGGCATAACCGGAAAAGAAGCCGAAGAGGCGCTGGGCAAAGCCCATATTACCGTGAATAAAAACATGGTTCCTTTTGATGACAAGAGTCCGTTTATTACTTCGGGGATTCGCATTGGCACTCCGGCCATTACCACTCGCGGCATGGTAGAATCGGATATGGAGCAAGTGTTTGAATGGATGAATGCTGTGCTTTTGGATCCTACGAATGAAAAGGCAATAAAGCATATTGGGAAAGATGTGAAAGAGAAAATGAAAAAGCTGCCTTTGTTTGCTTGAAAACTGTATAGAAAAAGAAAAGCCCACGCTAATGCGTGGGCTTTTTTATTTGGAATCAGGATTATCGGCTTACCACAAATTTTCTTACGATAGGGAATCCTTCGTATTCGGTTCTTAGGTAATAGATTCCATTGGCCAATTCAGATGTATTTATGCCGAGCTTGTTATTTCCAACTTGTGTTTTCATTTCTTGTGCGTACACCGTTTGTCCAAGTGTATTTTGAATCTGAACGAACATGGCTTTTTCGTCAGGTACATTGAATTCCAACTGAGCATAGTAGGCCGCAGGATTTGGATAGATTTCGCCGAATTGGAAGTTTGGCTCAAATTCATTTACAGAAATAATACATGGCGGCAGTTCTTCAAAGCAGAAGTCGTCGATTGCCCATCCTTCTAGCTCCACATTGCTATCGGACCCGAATCGGAAACGAACGATTACGGAGCCGGGGGTATCAAACTTCACATCATGTGTGGCCGACTGCCAACCCGCGCTGGTGCCCGACCAGCCCGGTGTTCCTGGTATAAACGAACCCAATCCAAGAATAAACTGGCTATCGAACCACATAGGGTCGAATGCATTACCTATTCTAGTCCAGTTGATCAAGTCATGCGAATATTCCACAGTTCCTCCGTCCTGGTATTCTTCCGTGAAGTACTTGGTCTTAAAGCTAACGCGGTAGCAATTGTTGGTATTTACATTAAATATTGGCGTGTATAGGGCTGAACTGTCGTTTTGGAAATAGGTATCGGTAATTCCGGTTACCCAACAATTGTTTCCGCTAAAGGCGCCATTCAACACCACTTTGTTCGGCGTTCCCAATTCCCAACTGACGATATCTTCAAAAGAAAACGCATTTAGTGTTAACCAGAGCGGATCGCTACCGTCGAAATTGTTGCAGTAAGGGAATCCGCTTATGGAGTCCAAGACGGTTACGGTCACACAGGTAGTATCGTCGGCCACATATTCGTCTAGCGAGCCATTTGGATTAGAGGTATAAACACAAATGTCGTGTGCTCCGGGAGCGGCTTGCCACTGCACGCTAAATGTGTGATACACTGAATCATTTGGCTGAAGCGGGGTGCTGAAGCTCAAGTTATCAGTAACTAAGGTTACTCCATCTGCTTCAAGTGTTGCATTACACGAAGTAATAGGCACTACACCTGTATTGTACACATAGGCATTTACCACATTGAGGGCAGGAAGGATAAAGGCATTTGTACTTCCCACCAATATTTCTGTGCTGGCCATACTCCTTTGAATAGGCACGAAAATCTCAAAATCGTCAATACCCCAGCCGTTGTATAGGTTTCCAGAGCCATCAGAGGCAAACTTAAAGCGGAAGCGCACCAGACTTGAGGAATTGTCGAATTGGCTTAAATCAAAAGTGCTCAATACCCAACCGAAGGAGTTGTTCATCCAGCCAGGTTGTTGGGTGCTTATTATACTGGCGCTGTTGTACCAGTTTGTTCCTAATGGAGAGTTTTGCGATCCCAACACGGCCCATGTCCCACCGTCATTTAAGGTATAGTCAATTCTACCACCATCCCACGAGGGCTCAGTGTGGTAGTAGTGACGCATCCTAAGTTCTGTGTCATATAGGCCGGAGAAATTGAAGTAAGGCGAAAGCAGGTCGTCATTGCTATTGTTTTGGTAATTACCGGTTAGGTTCACCACCCAAGCATTTACCGGAGAATAAGCCGAAGTAATGACATTTGCCGCAGGCACGCCATATTGCCACTGATTAAAACCTCCTGACGAAGACCAGCTTCCGGCGCCACTTTCAAAATTGTCAAAATATGGCGGAATGATGGTGGCAACACCTACCAGTGTTTTGCAAGTGGTGTCGTTAGTCAAGTCGCCGTCACTTGGAAGCATGGTATAGGCACACAATGAATAAGTATTAAGTGGCGCATTGTATGGAGTGGTAAATGAAAAAGTAGTAAAAGCATAGGGGGCTAAAGAACCTGACCAAGTTTGAACCACGGGAGCTCCTCCATTCACAGTATAGGCTACAGGAATTGAGGTAAGTGTAGTCGTTCCAAAGTTTCGCAATTGAACCTGAACATTTAGGCTAGTACCTGAAGGTGCTTGGTTAACGGGAAGTAGTACAGCAGTTACTCCTGCGTCAAGGGCTTGAGGCTCGAAAAAGGTTACATCATCAATGGCCATATCGCCCGCACAGCAGCCGGTATTAACGGCTCTCCATCTTACCTTCGCAAAATGACCTGCGGCCATGGAAAGGTTTACCATTCTCTCTAGGTATGGTGCCGCATTCGACGTTTGGTTTGCTCCGGTAATGGTATCAACAGGCACCCATCCGTTGCCAATGTTTACATCCAGATAAAAGGTTGGATTTTGAGCACCAAAACGGTGGTAATAGAAACGAACATAAGGAATGGTCAATGCCGTAAAATCCAGACAAGGAGAAACGAGGGTGGTAACATTTCCTGTTGTACCGCCATTGCCTTCGGTGTACATGTATTTGCCATTTCCGTTTAGGCCGGGCGTGTTGTCTCCATTAGGTCCGGTACCAAAAGTAACGGTGGGTCCGGTGTGCACCAGCCAGTAGTAGATTGCTGAGCCGGGCGTGGTGTTGGGTGTTCTGGACCAATTGTTTTGTAAAACTCCAGGTGCCAACGAGCTTCCCGATCCGGCGGTGAATGACTCGAAATTCTCAATGTAAGGGAAAGTGGAAACCGCAGCATTGTGCACTATTGTGTATCCGCCTAGGCTGTCGTTAGC
>CAZBBV010000122.1:0-6117 GCA_964490025.1 uncultured Cryomorphaceae bacterium
AATGTCTCTATTCGTAGAGACGAGGCGAAAAGCACTTCCCCATTCCCCTACCTTTACCGCCTGTTTTGAGAATTAATGAAAACACGCAATCAAGAGGAATTTTTTAAGCTGCAGGCGCAAACCACGCCGTATAGCGCGGCCTTCGAAGTGGAGCGCGCCGAAAGCAATTACATCTACGGCAAGGACGGTCGCGCCTACCTCGATTTTGTGGCCGGCGTGTCGGCATGCAATGTGGGTCACGGCCATCCGCATGTGGTGCGCGCGGTGCAGGAACAAGCTGCCCGGCACATGCACGTGATGGTGTATGGCGAATACGTACAAGATGCCCCTCTGCGACTGGCACAAATGCTGGCTGAAAAACTGCCCGCTCCTTTGGAAACTACCTATATCGTCAACTCGGGCACCGAAGGCATAGAGGGCGCACTGAAACTGGCCAAGCGCTACACCGGTCGCCGAGAGATTGTCACCGCCGAAGGGGCCTACCATGGCAGTACCCACGGCGCACTAAGCGTAATGGGCAACGAAACCTACAAACGCGCTTATCGTCCATTGCTGCCGGGTGTGCGACAGATTCGCTTCAACGAAGAAGCCGATATGGAAACCATTTCCTGCCGAACAGCGGCGGTTATCCTGGAGACCATTCAAGGTGCCAACGGATTTATAGAACCTAAGAACGACTACCTGAAAAAGGTAAAAGCGCGCTGCGAAGCAGTGGGCGCCCTGCTCATTCTGGACGAAATACAACCCGGTTTCGGGCGCACAGGCAAACTATTCGGCTTCGAGCACTACGACATTGTGCCCGACATATTGGTAGTGGGCAAGGCCATGGGCGGCGGCATGCCCATTGGCGGTTTCATAGCCAGCCACGAGATGATGAGCGTGCTGAAGCAAAATCCGAAGTTGGGCCACATCACCACTTTTGGTGGCCATCCCGTGTGCGCGGCGGCGGCCGTGGCGGCCATGGAAGTGCTTTATGAAGAAAAGCTTATCGAGCAAATTGAGCGAAAAACCGCCCTATTCTACAAGCATTTGGTGCATCCGGCCATCCGCGAAGTAAGCGGCAAAGGATTGATGATTGCCGTGCATTTGGATACTGACGAGCTGGTGCAAAAAGTGGCGCAACGCTGCATGGACAAAGGATTGATCATTTTTTGGCTGCTATATAAAAACAGCGCCATACGCATCACCCCGCCGCTCACCATCACCGACGAGCAGATTGAATGGGGTTGTAAAATGTTGGTAGAAGCCTTAAACGAGCTGACCGGCCTTTAATTCCGACAGGCGCTTCTCGAACTCCGGAAACTGCACATAGGCCCCTTCGCGCCATTGCTCCACGCCATGGGCATACACCACAAAAGTGGGAACTCCCATAATGAGTTGCTGCGCCCCTACTGAGGGCAGCTCTACCAAATTGACTTCAAAAGAGGGAATGCCCAATTTCTCTACAATGAGCTGAACGCGTGGCTTCAGCACCTTGCAAATGCCGCAAGTGGGCGTGTAGTAATAGCCAACGGCCAACTTCTCTTTTCCTAAAAAGTCGGTGTAGGCCTCTATGTTCTGAATGATCTTCATGCTTCTTTGTAAATACCAAGGTTGAGCAACACCAATGTACACGCCACCTCATTGTGAATGCCCTGTGCAGCCGTCAGCTTCATCAGTTCTTCGTTCTCCGTTCCCGGATTGAAAATAATGCGCTTGGGGTTAAGGCTCAAAATATAGTCGTAGTACTCCGGCTGATGCTGCGGACCCACATAGAGCGTAATGGTGTGCACGTCTTCCACCGGCGGGCGGTCGCTGTGAATTTTTAGTCCGTTTATCTCGCCGTCGCGAAGCCCCACCGGAATGGTTTCTATGCCATTCTTTTGAAGCAAATTGGTGGCAAGATAGCTGTATCTGCCGGGGTTCGGACTGGCGCCGAGCACCACGGTTTTGAAATTTTCTTTTGTCATAAGTGTTGTGTAAACAGCCGTTGCAAACTTAAGTTCTCAGTTCGGATCTACGTCTATGTCAATCCACACGGTGGAAGTGCCTCTTTGGGTCTGGAAATAATGCTTCAATTCTTCCAAATAGCGCTTCACACCTTTGGGATTAAACTTCTTGGGAATCTTGATGAGCATGCCTTTCGAGTACTCATTCCGGATGCGGGGAATGAGCGGAAACGTAGGTCCCAAAATTTTTATTCCTTCCACATCCTCCAATTTTGAAGCAATGTTTTCGGCCACAAAATTCACTTTTGTGAGGTCTTTGTGCCGCACATTCACAAAGATGAGTCGCTGGAAAGGCGGATACAAAAACTCCTGTCTTCGTTCCATTTCGCGGCGCACCATTTCCATGTATTTTCCTTCCATGATTTGTAAAAGCACCGGATGCTCGGGCTGAAAGGTTTGTATCAGCACCTTGCCTTGCACGCTGCGCCGTCCTGCCCTACCAGCCACTTGTTCTATCATTTGATACGAACGTTCGTTGCTTCGAAAATCGGGGAAGTGCAGCATCTGATCGGCGCTGAGGATGCCCACCAATCGCACATGCTCGAAGTCGAGTCCTTTGGTCACCATTTGCGTGCCCACCATGATGTCGTAGGCGTGGTTTTCGAAATCGGTGATGATCTGCTGAAACTTGAATTTTCCCCTAGTGGAATCGAAATCGAGGCGCACCACTCTGGCTTCGGGGATGAGCAGACGGAGTTCGTCTTCAATGCGCTCAGTGCCAAAGCCTTTCATGCGAATGTCGGTGCTTTCGCATTGGTCGCAATGGGGCGGCAGGTGGCGCGCATGGCCGCAGTAGTGGCATTTCAATGAATGGTCGTGGCGGTGGATGGTGAGGCTCACCTCGCAATTGGGGCAATAGGCCACATGTCCGCAGTTGTAACACTCCAGTAAGGGCGAGTACCCCCGGCGATTTTGAAAAAGGATAATCTGTCCTTTTCGGGCAATCACGCGCTTCATTTCTTCAACCAGGTCTTCCGAAAGGAACTTTTCTGCGCCCAACTTCTTTGCCTTGCGCATGTCCACCAGCTCAATTTTGGGCATTTTCACATTGCCGTAGCGCTCCGAGAGCTTGATCAGTTCATACTTGCCTTGTGCGGCGTTGTGCAAACTTTCCAGGGAAGGCGTGGCGGAACCTAACAGCACCTTCGCTTTGTGAATGGAAGCCAGATAAATGGCCGCATCACGGGCGTGGTAGTGCGGGTGGCTCTCTGATTGTTTATAGGAGGTTTCGTGCTCTTCGTCCACGATTATCAAGCCCAAATTCTCGAAAGGAAGAAAAAGTGCCGAACGCGCGCCGAGCAGAATATCGTAGGAACGGAAACTGGAATCGCCCAGCACCTTGCGCCACACCTCCACACGCTCGTTGTTGCTGTAGCGCGAATGGTACACACCCACCCTGTCGCCAAACACATCTGTTAGGCGGCGTATCATCTGACTCGTAAGGGCGATTTCCGGCAGCAGATACAACACCTGCTTGCCCTCGGCAATGGTTTTTTCAATGAGTCGTATGTAAATCTCTGTTTTACCACTTCCCGTGATGCCGTGCAACAGGGCCACATTCTTCTTTTGAAAAGCCCTTTGAATCTCTTCATAAGCCTTGGCCTGCGCTTCCGAAAGTGTGAAGTGCTTGATGGAGGTGGCGCTTCTTTCCAAACGATCGACCTCTACTAGTTCAACGCTCAATAAGCCTTTGTCCACCAGTGCTTTGATGATGGCCGCCGAAACGCCGCATTCCTCTTGCAAGCGCTCGCCGGCAAACATTTTTCCGGCGGGTTGCGCCACCATATACATCAACAGTGCCTTTTGCTGTGCAGCCCTACCCAATGCCTCGAAAGCCAGCCGCAGCGTGGGCTCGTCGGATGGATCGAACGCCAACTTGAACTTGCGAATGGTTTTGGGTGCGTATTTTTCTTCCACACTTTCGGCTAGGCGAATTTTCCCTTGCTCAATGAGCCTCGAAATGAGTGGCATCACAGATTTTATTCCCAGAATGTCCCGCACCTGATCTATGGTCAACTTGTCCTGGTAGCTCAGCGCCTGTTGGATGTCTTTTTCCTTAGGCACTTCAGACACTTCGTCCCAATGGTGCATGGAGATGAGCGTTTCGCTCTGCAAACGTAGATGCGCCGGAAGTGCAGCCAGCATCACCAAGCCCAGCGGACACACATAGTAATGGCTGATCCACTCCCAAAGCTGCATAGTTTCGGGCGTAAGCACCGGGCGATCGTCTATAACTTCGATAATCTCTTTAGCTGCGCCTTCAAACGATTCCACCGCCTGCCACACCAAAGCCGAATATTGCTTTCGCTTGCCCACTTCCACCAGCACGCGCATGCCGGGAAGCACAGCGCCAATCAGGTGTTCGGGCACCGCGTAGGTAAACCTTCGTTCCACCGCCAGCGGCACTACTACTTCGATATAGGCAGCTTTTTGCGGCATTACACGGAAAGAATTTCCGCCAAACGCAGCAGTTGAGGCTTGAGCACTTTGTTGTGTTTAATGGCCTTTTCAAAAGGCACCTCCACCACTTCATTGCCGTGCATACCCATCATCAGGTTGCTCTTTCCGGCCAAAAGCGCATCCACTGCCGCTACGCCCACACTGCTGGCCAGCAAGCGATCGAATGCTGTGGGCGAGCCGCCACGTTGCACATGGCCGAGAATGGTCACTTTGGTTTCCAGATCGGGGTATTCGGCAGTGATCATTTTTTGCACGGCAAAGGCCCCTCCGCTTTCGTCGCCTTCGGCCACTATAATGATGGCCGAATCGCGGTGGCGGTTCCAGTTGTGGTCTAGCTTTTCTTTCAGAGAAGACATATCGCCTTGCACCTCGGGCACCAGAATGGCCTCCGCGCCTGTGGCAATGCCGCTGCGCAGCGCAATGAATCCGGCATCTCGGCCCATCACCTCCACCACAAAAAGACGGTCGTGGGCGGCGGCTGTGTCTTTTAGTTTGTCCACCGCCTGCATCACGGTGTTCACAGCCGTGTCGTAGCCAATGGTATAGTCGGTGCCGTACAGATCGTTGTCTATGGTTCCGGGCGTGCCTATCATAGGTACGCCGAATTCGCTGTGGAACACCTCCGCCCCTTTGAACGAGCCGTCGCCGCCAATGACCACAATGCCTTCAATGCCTGCCTTCTTTATATTGTCAAATGCCGCTTTTCGTCCTTCTGCGGTCATAAAGCGTGCGCTGCGCGCGGAGCGAAGTATGGTACCGCCACGCTGCAGAATGCCGCTCACATCTTTGCTTTCCAGCGGGCGAAATTGTCCGTCGATCATGCCTTCGTAGCCCCGCTCAATACCCACCACTTCTACTCCATTTGAAATGGCTGCACGTACCACCGCACGGATGCAGGCATTCATTCCGGGCGAATCGCCACCTGAGGTAAATACGCCTATTCGTTTCATAATCTATCATTTATATGCAGTAGAAAAGCTGAAAAACTATCTGCTCTGCGGAATTTCATCTGCCTTCGAAAGTATTAAATTGCCCCAATGACAACGAAAGCTTTTGTGCTCAGTTTTCACCAATCTATGCCCGTCAACCATTAACCTAAGCCAAGCAAGATGATCCTCTCCACCCTCGATATAGTCATAGTAGTAGCCTTTTTGGCGCTTTCGCTGGCCATAGGGATTTACTACAACAAGAAAAACCAATCCATTGAAGACTACTTTGTGGGCGGCAGGCGCATCCCTTGGTATGTGGCGGGCATCAGCATGGTGGCCACCACCTTCGCGGCAGACACACCACTGGCAGTTACCGAACTTGTAGGACAAAGCGGTATTTCGGGCAACTGGCTGTGGTGGAGCTTTTTGGTGGGCGGCATGCTCACCACTTTCTTCTTTGCCCGCCTATGGCGAAAATCGGGCGTACTCACCGAAGTGGAACTCATTGAACTGCGTTATTCAGGCAAGGCCGCATCCTTTCTCCGTGGCTTCAAGTCTTTGTACCTAGGGGTTTTTATCAATGTACTCATCATTGGCTGGGTCAATCTGGCCATGATTGCCATACTACAAGTGTTTTTCGGACTGAGCACCGAAACGGCTACTTACTACACCCTAGGCGCCATGCTTTTTGCTGCTTTCTACTCGTCGCTGGGTGGGTTGTGGGGCGTGAGCGTAACGGA
>CAZBBV010000123.1:0-5998 GCA_964490025.1 uncultured Cryomorphaceae bacterium
TGGAGGTGATACGCGCTATGAGCAAAATAATAGCGCACGTGGAAGAGACGGGACGCCAAGTGTATCGCGAACACCCGCCCAAAGATCAAAATCATGCCCGCTACATCACGGATTCGATTTGTTTTAACGCCAGTAAAATTGCCGACCAGATTGGCGCCAAAGCCATTCTAACCATGACCCACAGCGGCTATTCGGCCTTCAAGATTGCGAGCCACAGGCCGGGAACCAATATTCTGGTTTTTACCCAAAACCAAAGAATACTGAACACGCTAAGTTTGCTATGGGGCGTGCGCGGATTCTACTACGACAAATACAAAAGCACAGACGACACCTTTACAGATATCAAGGAAATAGTGCGCAAAAAAGGAATTATTAAGTCAGGTGATATGGTGATAAAAATTGCCAGCATGCCCATTACCAATCGAGGCATGACCAACACCATCAAAATTGGAATGATAGAATAATATGGACAAGAAGTTACTAGCGAAAATATGCAAGGTAGCCGGCCCTCCGGGATACGAACAGAAAATTCGTAATGTGGTGCTGGAAGAAATTAAAGGCCATGTGGACAGCTACCAGATTGACAACATGGGCAACTTGATCGCCCTGAAAAAAGGTCGCTCGTCGAAGAAAAAAGTGATGATGGGCGCGCACATGGACGAAATTGCCTTTATGGTAACCCACATTGATGACGCGGGTTTTGTTCGCTTTCACACCCTCGGCGGTTTCGATCCGAAAACACTCACCGCACAGCGGGTTATTGTTCACGGAAAAAAGGATTTGATAGGTGTGATGGGCGCGAAACCCATTCATGTAATGACTGCGGAGGAAAAAAACAAAGTGCCTAAAATGTCGGATTACTTTGTGGACTTGGGTATGAAAAAAGAGGAAGTGCTGAAATACATTTCCATTGGCGATACCATAACCCGCGAAAGAGACCTCATTAGCATAGGCGATTGCGTGAGCAGCAAGAGCATTGACAACCGCATCTCGGTGTATGCGCTTATTGAAATTCTGAAAGAACTGGAAAAACCTGCGTATGACTTTTATGCAGCCTTCACGGTGCAAGAAGAGGTGGGTATACGTGGCGCAAATGTGGCCACCATGCTTATCAATCCTGATTTTGCCTTGGCACTCGATACCACCATAGCTTTCGATACGCCCGGCGCTGCAGGACAGGACAAAATAACCAAGCTGGGCGAAGGGGCCGGGATAAAAGTGATGGACGCCGGCACCATTTGCGACTACCGAATGGTGCGCTACCTACGCCAATTGGCCGAAAAGGAAAAAATAAAGTACCAAATGGAGGTGCTGCCAGCCGGCGGCACAGACACATCCGGCCTACAGCGCATGACTCCGGGCGGATCCATTGCAGGCGCCGTCTCCTTTCCCACAAGGCATTTACACCAGGTGATTGAAATGGTGCATAAAGAAGACGTTGAAAGTGTGATAAAACTTTCCCTATTGGCTATAAATTCATTCGACAGCTTCAACTGGGAGCACGAATAATCCGTTTACGCTTCTACGACCATAGAAAACCCTAAACCCAAACCCTATGAAAACTAAGATTACACTTTTCGTCTTTTCTTTTTTCCTTCTCCTGTTTACCGTAAACACTGCCCTTACCAGCGGATCGGGAGCGCCTCAAGGCCACACGGGCTCTCCGGGTGATGGTGCCAATTGCACCTCGTGCCACAATTCATTTCCACCATTACCAGCTACCGGATTGATTACGTCCAACATTCCTGCTTCCGGGTACGTGCCGGGCACAACTTATCTCATTACCGCGACGATAAGCCATGCCACTTTCAACAAATTTGGTTTTCAGATTTCACCACAGAATTCTTCCGGCGCTTTGATGGGCACCTTGGCCTTAACTATGCCTTCCGCCACTCAAATTTTGCAGAATAAGTGGATCACCCACACCTCATCCGGTACTGCCGGTACGGGAAATAGCCGCACCTGGACCTTTAACTGGACTGCGCCTGCATCAGGCGGTGCGGTGACATTTTACGGCGCTTTCAACTCCGCAAACAACAATTCCAATACAAGTGGAGATCAAATTACACTCAGCTCACTTACCGTTCAGCAAGGAGCAGCCCCATTGAGCATTGCCACTTTTCCGGCCAACCCTTCATGCGCAGGGCCTTGCAATGGTGGGGCTAGTATAAGTGTTACCGGCGGCATGCCCCCATATTCCATTTTGTGGAATACCGGCGCTACCGGGCAAGCACTGAGTGGACTGTGCGCCGGCACATACAGTGTAGTGGTTACGGATGGTTCCGGAGCGAACTCTACTGCGCAAATAACGCTTACGAGTCCCGCGCCGGCTTCAGCCAGTATTACTGTGGTGGGTGGAGCCACGGCTCTTTGTCTAGGCGACTGTGCTACTCTTCAGCTTCCGGGCTCTTTCAGCAGCTACTCTTGGAGCAATGGAGCCACAAGTCCTCAGATTGTCGTGTGCGCCAGTGGAACGTATTCCGTAACAGCAACTGATGCCGCAGGATGCATTACCCTTTCCAATTCTGTAACGATTACCACACTTCCTTCGCCAGGCGTGCCTACCATTACGGAAAACAACTTTGTGCTTAGCTCCACACCGGCCTTCGGCTACCAATGGCTGCTGGACGGTGCCCCAATTAATGGAGCAACGCAGCAAAACCACACCGCTACTCAAAATGGTGATTACCGAGTAGTTGTAAGCAATGCCCAGGGTTGCAACGACACTTCAATGGTGTATGCCGTCAACAGTATTTCGCTTGAAGAAACAGAAGCCGCCACAATTGTTGCATTTCCAAATCCATTCAGCAGCAGCTTGCATTTCAATGCAAATGGGGTGGTTCGAGTATTTGATGTAAGCGGCCTAGTAGTGTTTGAAGGAAGTGTTTATGAGCATATCGCGCTAGACACCGAAAAATGGCCTTCGGGTATGTATATCGTCGAGTTTACGGACGTAGGAGCCCAAAAGAGACATATGCGATTGGTGAAGCCATGAGTTGGACAGAAATAAACAATGCCTTGGAAAAGGAATATCTTTTTACCTCCTTTTCTGAGGCATTTGCTTTTATAAGTCAGGTGGCTTTGTTGGCCGAAAAGCACAACCACCACCCAGAAATTCAAAACACCTACAACCGGGTGAAACTGCGACTCAGCACACACGACGCGGGCAATACCATTACGGAAAAGGATAGAAGATTAGCAACGGCGATTGATGCTTTGAAGGTCGCCTAGCGAGCGCCTACAAATTGCTCCAGGAAGCGGACGTCGTTTTCGAAAAGCATTCTGATATCCGGAACCTGAAAGCGGTGCAGTGCAGTACGCTCAATGCCCATTCCGAAGGCATAACCAGAGTATTCCTCCGGATCAATGCCGCAAGCGGCAAGTACATTGGGGTCCACCATACCGCAGCCGAGCACCTCCAGCCAGCCCGTTCCTTTGGTCATTCGGTAATCTACCTCGTCGCGTAGGCCCCACCAAATGTCCATCTCGGCACTAGGCTCTGTGAAAGGGAAATACGAAGGGCGCAGGCGTATCTTGGTTTCAGGCCCGAACATTTCGCGGGCATAGTAGAGCAGTGTTTGCTTCATGTCCGCAAAACTCACCTTACGATCGATATACAGCCCTTCTACTTGATGGAAAATGCAATGCGAGCGTGCACTAATGGCCTCGTTGCGAAACACACGTCCGGGGCTTATAATGCGTATGGGCGGCTGATGGCTTTCCATGTAGCGCACCTGCATGGTGCTGGTGTGCGTGCGCAGCAGGTAGTCGGGTTGCATTTGCACGAAAAAGGTGTCTTGCATATCGCGGGCAGGGTGCTCCTCCGGGAAGTTGAGCGCGGAGAAGTTATGCCAATCGTCCTCTATCTCCGGTCCTTCAGAAAGGATAAAGCCCAGGCGCTTAAAGATGTCGATAATCTCATTTTTTACCAGCGAAACAGGATGTCGTGCACCCAGCGGTAAGGGATAGGCACTACGCGTAATGTCCTCTGAGGATTGGGCTTGACCGGCAGATCTACTTTCCAGTTCTGATTTTAGGTTCGCGATTTTCTCCAAAGAGGCGCTCTTCAGATCGTTCAGTAGTTTGCCAAACATGCGCTTGTCTTCGCCACTGGCCGTTTTAAAATCTTCGAACAAGAGGGTCAGCTCGCCTTTTTTTCCCAGAATTTTTATTCTGAATTGTTCGAGTTGATCCAACGATTCGGCGGCAAATCCGTTTACTTCGCTGAGCAGTTGTTCTATCTTTTCGCGCATCTCTTGGGTTACTGGTTCGGAGGTACTCAGAAATTTATTTCTTTTGTGCTGTTGGTTTGTGCCCATTTAGCTCGGCGAAAGTAGTAAATAGCCTTCGCGAATTGAAATAGCGCAAATTGCCAACGGAAGATATTATCTTCACCACCCGTAAAAATTGCATAATGAAGACCTTAACCAAATTCGCCGGATTCCTTGCCTTCGCTGCTCTATTGAGCACTACGCTTGTTCTTAACTCATGTAAGAAGGAAGTCTATTATAAGGCCAGGATTACCGTTGTGAACCAAGCAAACTTCCCGATTCAAAACGCCATTGTGAGCACATCTGCGCCATGCGCGGGCTGCACAGAAGGTCAGTATTCGGGCTTTACGGGTCTGGATGGTACCATTACATTTGAGTTTCCGGCAAAAATGGTGTTGAATGTAATGGCAGTAAAAGGAACCGAAACCGGAGAAGGTTTCATTCAGCTCATTGAAGGGCAAACGGTGGAAGAGGTCGTTGTCATCCGCCCTTAAGCGCCCTCGAAATAGAGCACAATCGATTCTTTTAGTAAAATGGTTTGCTGACCTGCGCTTAGGTTGGGTAGCATTTCTGTGGCTTCAAAATGAGGCCAACCATCTTCGTCCCTTCCCACATATTTGTAGTAGCCATAGCGCGACAAAAGGCTACACACGCCTATGTGAATGATCTCCAACTTTTCATCCTTCTTGTATTCGCGATAGCCTTTTTGTAGCTCCTGTAAGCCTATTAGGAATACAATTCCCGTTAGCTCCATCTCGTCTCCGTCGGCAAACCTGTCGCAAATCTCCTTGTACACGCGTTCCCAGCGTTCCTTTAAATTGTCTAGTACCATAGTGGCCAAAAATACACGCTATTGGCTACTATTGCAGCTATGAATGTTTCTGTGCTCGATATTATTCTCATTATCCCTTTGCTTTGGGGCCTCATTCAAGGGTTTAGGCGTGGTTTTATCATTGAAATGGCCACTTTGCTTGCCCTTTTTCTTGGAATTCTGGGGGCTATCCATTTTAGCCACCTGCTTGCTGATTTTCTGCACGAATCGTTGGGTTGGGAAAGTCGCTATCTCCCCACCATAGCCTTTGGTCTTACCTTTATAGGCATTCTATTTTTCGTCATACTCGTAGGAAAACTGGTGACCAAGGCTGTTAAAATGGTCGCCCTCGGCATCCCGAACAGGATAGCCGGTGCGGTGTTTAGCCTAGCCAAATATGTTTTGATACTCAGCGCGCTTATCTTTCTTTTCGAAGCGCTCAATGAAAAGTTCGACTGGATCAGCAATCAGCAAAAGAAAGACTCCGTACTGTATCCGCCCTTAGAAAAAGTTCTTCCTGCTGTTCTACCAATTATTGAAGAAATTGAGTACAAAAACTGGTTCGAAGAAAAGCAGCAAGAAATCAGGGAGGCGGTAGAGCTTTAGTTCATCACGGCGTCAATGCCGGGCAATATTTTTCCTTCCAGATACTCCAGCATGGCCCCACCCCCGGTGGAAACGTAGCTGAGCCTGCTGTCCAAACCAAATTGCTTGGCCGCCGCCACGGAATCACCTCCTCCTACAAGGGAGAAAGCGCCTTTTTCTGTTGCGCGTGCCACTGCCTCGCCCACCTCAATGGTGCCATTGGCAAATTTCTCCATCTCAAACACCCCCAGCGGTCCATTCCACAAAATCGTTTTACTGCTTTCCAGCACTTTCGAATAGGCCATAATGGTTTCCGGGCCAATGTCTAAGC
>CAZBBV010000124.1:0-5988 GCA_964490025.1 uncultured Cryomorphaceae bacterium
AGCTGTGCTCCGGAAAATGACAACTGCCACAGCTCATGGTATTGTCGGCGCTCAGGCGCTTATCGAAAAACAGCAAACGGCCCAACGCCACGCCTTCCTCAGTGGCCACATTATCGTCCGGTTGCTTGAGGCTGGAGAAATAATTGGCGTATTCAAAAATGTATGGTGTGGTTACATATGGCGGGTCGTCTGGTGGGTCCTTTTTACAAGAAGCCAACAGTGTGAGGAGTGCAATAGCCAATAAAATCTTTGCGTATTTCATGGTTTTCAAAAGTACATTCTTTGGGCTATCACATTCAAGACGATTATCACATACCCTTTTCATGAAAAAAGTGTTGAGATGATGAACGGATGAAGGCCTATCTTTGTTTGCTCTAAAAATGTTTTTGAAAAATGTCACAATCCGCCATTCAGTCCATCATTGAAAATGCTGCCCCCGAACTTCAGACCATTGCCCGAAAAGTGATACAGAAAGAAAGGATAAGTCCTGAAGAAGGCATCTTGCTGTACGAAAAAGGCGAGTTGGCATTTTTGGGCGCTTTGGCCAATCATGTTCGCGAAAGGCTGCATGGCGACAAAACCTTTTTCAACCGCAACTTCCACGTCGAGCCCACCAATATCTGTGTGTTCGACTGCAAATTTTGCTCCTACAGCCGTCTTCTAAAACACAAACAGGAAGGATGGGAGATGACCGAAGAAGAAATTCTTAATAAAGTTCGCTCCTACGACGGACAGCCCATCACTGAAGTGCACATTGTGGGTGGCGTGCATCCGAAAATGGGACTTCAATACTTCGCCAGTTTGATAAAAAAAATAAAGGAAATACGCCCTGAAATTCACGTGAAAGCCTTTACCGCTGTGGAGCTTGACTACATGTGCCGAAAGGCCAAGGTTTCCTACGAAGAAGGTTTGCAAATCTTAAAAGACCACGGACAAGATTCGCTTCCGGGCGGTGGTGCGGAAATTTTTGATGAAGAGCTACGCGCCATCATTTGCGGCGACAAATGCACCAGCGAGCAATGGCTGGAAATACACGAAACGGCCCACCGTCTAGGCATGCCGAGCAATGCCACCATGCTTTACGGACATATCGAAACTTTTGCTCACCGAGTGGACCACATGAATCGTTTGCGCGAGCTGCAAGACAAAACGGGCGGCTTCAATACCTTCATTCCGCTCAAATTCAGAAATCAAGACAACCAGATGTCGGATGTGCCGGAGGTGAGCATGATTGACGATTTGAAAAACTACGCCGTGGGCCGCATTTTTATGGACAACTTCCCGCACCTGAAAGCCTACTGGCCCATGATTGGCAGGCACACCGCGCAGATGTCGCTCAATTTTGGGGTTGACGATATTGATGGCACCATTGACGACAGCACTAAAATTTATAGCATGGCAGGCTCGGAGGAGCAAAACCCTAGCCTAAGCACCGAACAGTTGGTGCAATTGATTAAAGAAGCTGGGCGCACCCCAATAGAGCGCGACACGCTTTATAACGTGATTCAGGATTATACCCATTACGATTTTTCACAGGAGGCGCAACTCAATTAATCTATGCTCTGCCGCCCTTTGATGTAGGTGCGCCAGCGCTCTAATGCCTCCTGCATGTCTGCAGGAATGGGCACTTCAAACTCCAAGCGCTTGCCGGAAACCGGATGATCGAAGGCCAATGAACGGGCATGTAGCGCTTGTCGAGGCAGAATATTGAAACTGTTTTGGATAAAATGCTTGTAGCTACCCGAAGTGGTGCCTTTCAGGATGCGGTTTCCACCGTACTCTTCGTCGTTGAAAAGCGGATGACCGATATACTTGAAGTGAACCCGAATTTGGTGCGTCCGACCCGTTTCAAGGCGGCATTCCACCAGGGTTACATAGGTAAAGCGCTCCAAAACTTTGAAATGTGTCACTGCATGCTTGCCTTGATCTTCTTCAGGAAAAACGTCCATCACCTTGCGGTTGCGCACACTGCGGCCAATGTTTCCGGTGATGGTGCCTTCGTCTTCTTTCATGTCGCCCCACACCAACGCCACATATGCGCGCGAGGTAGTGCGTTCAAAAAACTGTCGCGATAGGTGGCTCATGGCAAATTCATTCTTCGCCAAAATGAGCAGGCCTGAGGTGTTCTTATCTATGCGGTGAACCAGCCCGGGGCGCGACTCTCCGTTATTGTTCGGCAGGTTGTTGAAGTGATACATCATGGCATTCACCAGCGTGCCGGTGTAGTTGCCATAGCCCGGATGCACCACCATGCCTGCGGCCTTATTCACGAGCACCACATCCTCGTCTTCGTACACTATTTCCAGCGGAATATTTTCTGGAATCAGCTCTATTTCACGCGGCGGATAGGCCATCACCACAGTCACCACATCCCCCGGTTTCACACGGTAGTTCTGCTTTACTTCCTTTCCATTTACATGAATGCAGCCCGCAGCGGCAGCAGCCTGAATCTTATTTCGTGAGGTATTCTCGGTAAAATTCTGAATGAACTTATCCACGCGCAGTGGCTTCTGGCCCTTGTCAGCCACAAAACGGTAATGCTCGAAAAGATCGTCTCTTTCCTCGCCCGGGTCGAGCATTTCGTCCTCTATCATGGCTTGCTGATCAGGAGCTTCTCGGTAAACACCCGTCCTGCCTGTTCTATGCGGATGAAATGCAATCCATTGCTCAATCCGTTCAAGCGGATTTCAGGTTGTTGCCCTTCTCCTTTTTGAAGAATTCTACCGGTAATGTCCAGTATTTCGTAACGAAAAGCGGCAGATGACGGCAGTTCTAGCCGGATGAAATCCGCCGCCGGATTTGGATACATTTTAATTTCAGCACGGCTTTGGTCCACTTGACCTAGGTCGCTGCTCACCACCGCGCCAAACATGGGGCGAACCATGAGCGATCCTTCGAAATCGGTACCAAACCAGTTGTTGTCCAGGTTATAAAATAGCTTACTAGAGTTGTCAATGTTTCGGTCGTAGCCAACATACAAACGGCCACCAAACTGCTGCTCAATGCCTACAAAAAAGCTGTCGGCAATGAAAATAGCGGTATCAAGCAAGTATCTGATAAAGTAGTTGTGTGTACTGTAGCGCGGCCTGAAGAGGCTATCGCTCAGGTAAATCGGGTTGCCCGGCTCGCCATTGTTGTTGGCCCAAATGCCAATGCGAAAGCGGTTGTCCGTAGCGTCTTCCAGCACCGGCGGGAAATAAATGAGCATTCCGCGGATGGTATCGGGCACCAAGGTGCCGTATTTGATGGCCATTTTCGCATTCACGGTATTGAGCGAATAGGCACGCTCGGCACTGCCGTCGTCGTAGGCGTAGTAGTTGTAAAATTTCTGCTCGTAGCGGAAAGTGTCGTTTTGCATTCGGTTGTCGGGCACCGTGTTGATGAAATACCTCATTTCTACCAAGCTACTGTCGTTTCCATTTGCCGAAATAGACGCCAGGTTGTAGAGCATGTTGGCGCTATCGGGGCTGTTGGCCGAGCTGTTCTTAAACAGAATGTTGCTATTGAATATAGTAGCGCCATCCTGCAAAATTCGATAACCAAAATCGACATTCCGAATCACACCGGAGTTGTTTCTAAAATGCACCCATTGGTTGGCTTTGTGCAGCGTGCTTCCGGCTTGCAAATAGTGGCTCCACGGCATGGTTTGGTACACATTAAGAAAAGAAAGTGGACGAGTGGTAATGCCAATATCGTCCACCAGCGAGTCTCCCCTATTTCTACCTGAGTTGAGACGTACAACATCTATGTGCCAATGGTCCACATTACCGCTCAGGGTGGCGTAATTCTTAAATCGAAACTGAAATCCTTTTTTCAAATAGGTAGTATCCACAATGGGAATCATGACCAGCGTGAATTCCGTATGCGCATCTCCGGGAACCGACCAAATGTGTTTCCAAAATGCCGAGCCCGCGGCGCGAAACTCTAGTACCAGCGAGTCTTCCGGCTCGGGCTCATTGCCTATTCCGGTTCCTTGATACAAAAAGGAGAGGTACACACTGTCACTTGGATTTCTTGCCAGGTTGATGTATTTGCTTGTAAGGAAATCGGCCACACCCTGTGCGCTAGGATTTGCCAGATTGTAGGCCTGGCCGTATTTGTCCAATCCGTCGAAAGTCATCACCCCAAAGCTGCGGGTGTTTATGGCCATGTCCATGGTTAGATACACATTGCTGTCCAACCATAGCGAAGGATCGGGATAGGTGTCGTATTGCGAAAAATCGTCCACAAAAGGCAGGTTGATGGTGTCGTTGGCCGCTTGCACATTTCTGGGCTTTGGCATGTCCTTGTATTTCATCAAGGCCGGATTGCTCATCAATGGACTCAGTTCCTCCTGCGCCAGCAAGGGAAATGTGAAAATGAATAAAAGCGCAGTGAGTTTAAAAATCTTCGGCATCATCAATTATTTCAGGATCGTTCGATACGGGAGGTAACGAATCCACGGGCACTTTGGTATGGTCGGCGGTGAGCCAAACGTCAATGGAGCTGCCGAGGCGCACTTTGTGGGTATGTGCTTGTGGATATTGGCGATACACCACCGCGCTCAAGGTATCTTCCACGGTTTCATCAAAAGTAGCTGCGCCCAGGTTGAGGGTGTAGCCCTGCAAAATGGTTTTCACTTCAGCATACGTAACGCCCATTATCCAGGGCATATCAATTTTTTCGTCGCTTAGGCCGTCGCCCAAGATCAAGTCCACACGTGTATTTTTGGCCACAACCGTCCCTGGCTGCACGCGCTTTCCGCGTATCTCCATGCCAATCACCACGTCGCGGGCCATATCTGGCACATAGCGCAAATCGCCAACACGGAAGCCATAAGTTTCCAGATAGCTCACCGCCTGCCTTCTCGATTTGTCAATGATGTTGGGTAGCGCCACTTTCCTCTCTCCAGTGGGGTTAATGCTTAGGTACACCTCCCGGTTGCGTTTCACCTCGCTGTAGGCGGCGGGTATTTGCGTCACCACACTGCCTCTCGGAAATTCAGGGTTGAACTCCACCGAGTCGATCACTACAAAAGTTAGCTCCAGTGGGGTGAGCGCTTCTTCCACCTCAGCCAGCGAGAAGCCTGTTAGGTCGGGCACCTCAATCTTGGAACCATGCTCGGTGTATGCGTTTAGGTATCGCCCCAGCAGGAAAAGAATGATGAAGACCGCCACTACAGCCAGCAGCAGGTTTTTCAGAAAAAGTTTGCTCTTAAGGAAGCGGATCAAAGAATTCATAGCTCGTTAATAACGCGGCCAAAGATAGCAATTCGGGGGTGCGTTTATTTTGGGCAATTTCTGAATTCATATAGAAGTTTTTTTTGCGTAGCGCCGATCATTACATAAAGCCAAAGAATAAATTAATACTGCGAATTGATATTGAAGGCTTCCATTATCTAGTTACACTCAAATATAGGTTCTCCACAAAATGACGAAGGAATAAAAAGGTCCTTCATTCTCACTTCCGCTCCAGCCCAATTTCCCAATAGTCTATCCAAGCCTGCCCTGCGTCGGGGTTCCAGAGAAAGAGCTCTATTTCATCTTCGGGGCCTAGGCCGTGGTGTAAGGTAAAGTCGGCGCTCACACGCTGCCAGCCGCCTGTTTCGCGGTATTGCCTTAGGAGCGGGTAGCTTTTGCTCAGGCTTCGCTTCATGTGTTCGCGAGTGCTGAAGGCGAGTTGCGGCGCTGCGCCTGCTTCGCAGCGCATCTGCAGGGTGGCCACCAGCAGGTAGTCGCCGGGGTTGTTCACGCCCAGGTCTTTCACCTTGATGCGAAACAATGGGCCATAGGGCCGTTCGGCAGAAAGCCGCAGGAAGGTTCGGCTTTCTCGCGAAAAGCTGCTGTCGCGGGTTCGTGTCGTTTCCGCGTTGTCAAAGTCGTAAAGTGCGAGTGGAGCGAGGCTGCTTGTTGGGCAGTCTCCTCGGTAGTAGCGCTTGATGTATCGGTTGTTGTCCGCTTGTGTTACCTGCTCACTACAGGGAAATAGCTGCTCAATAAGGCGCAGCGC